>JAYTSJ010000001.1:0-6383 GCA_043745725.1 Gammaproteobacteria bacterium
ATAATGCCCACATTGGGGCGAAAACCATCGCTATCTATCACGGGGATCCATCGCTATCTACCACCTGGATAGATAGCCCCTATAAAGTGTTGCGCTGTATGAATTGATTCTCAAAACAGCTTTTACCGCACTATAACAGGGTTAGACAAAGCCGCAACCCCAGCCCGCACACCTAGCCTGCAGATTTAACAGCAACCCCAATTTAACGCCACAATAAACGCCAAATAAGCTCATTCGCCGAATACCCGACTGCCACACTTGGTTTCTTCCATAAATTCCGTTAGTGTCTGCCAACACAATCATACTCAATCTCAACACTAAAATAAGAGCAACGTAATGATGAATCTACAATCCTTCATTTTGGGCATTGATGTTGGCTCCACCACGGTAAAACTGGTGGCAGTAGATGCAGCGACCAACAACATTTTATGGAGCCGCTATCAGCGCCACGAAACGCGACAAGCTGAAAAAGTCTTGGAAATGCTGGAAAGTGTTTGCGCTGAAATGCCGCAAATCGTTTTGAAAGATACGCGAATTTTTATTACCGGCTCTGGCGCCAGCCCAATTGCCCCACACCTGAATGCCAAATTTATTCAAGAAGTAAATGCTGTCACCATGGCAGTAGAAGCCATGCACCCCGACGTAGGTAGCGTGATTGAACTCGGCGGGCAAGACGCTAAAATTGTGATGTTTAAAACCCAGGATGAAACTGGCGAAAAACGCGCGACCACATCCATGAATGATAAATGCGCTTCAGGCACTGGCGCCACTATCGACAAATGCTTTCTCAAAGTAGGCATGCCACAAGAAGAAACTGCAAAATTAATCTTCAATCCGGATAAGCTCCATCATGTTGCTGCCAAATGTGGCGTGTTTGCGGAAACGGATATTGTTAATTTAATTAAAAGTGGAATTCCTGCTGCAGAAATTATGTGTTCATTGGCAGACGCAATTGTCGGACAAAATTTATCAGTATTAACGCGTGGCAACACACTAAAACACAAAGTGCTGTTGCTCGGCGGACCGAATACATATTTACCATTTTTGCGCGACTGTTGGCGCTACCGTATTCCGCAAACATGGGAAGAGCGCGGTTACGTCTATCCCAAAGATATTCCACTGGAAGAATTAATTTTCTCACCCGAAAATTCAGAATACTACGCGGCTTACGGTGCAGTTTTATTTGGCATCCATGAAAAAAATATGGCGTGTTGTAGTGGCCTAGAAGAGCTGCAAACATTTATTCGCGAAGGACGCAAAGCACAACTCGGTAATAACGCCGGGCCCGCGTTAATGATTTCTGCCGATGAAGCCAGCCAATTTAAAATAACGTATCGCGAACCTAAATTTGTTCCTATAACGCTTGAACCCAATTCAATCATTGAAGGCTACATTGGGCTCGATGGCGGCTCTACATCCAGCAAATGTGTGTTGGTAAACGAATACGGCGACATTTTGCAAAAAGTGTATCAACTATCCAAAGGCAATCCGCTGGAAGATATGAAGCAAATGTTTTTGCAATTAAAAACCTGGGCCGACGCGCAAAATGCCACCTTAAATATTCTCGGCTTTGGTGTAACCGGTTACGCTGGCGATGTGATGGAAAGCTCGTTAAAAGCTGATGCCAATGTAGTGGAAACCGTCGCGCATATGAAAAGCGCGCAACAATATTTTCCCAACGTGGATGTAATTTGCGATGTCGGCGGGCAGGACATTAAAGTTCTGTTTATGCAAAATCAAGTTATTAAAAATTTTCGCCTCAGCAATTCTTGTAGCGCCGGTAATGGCATGTTATTACAAGCCATGGCCGATCAATTTGGTGTGCCCGTAACCGAATATGCAGACCGCGCCTTTAATGCCGAGATGTCACCAAAATTTAGTTATGGCTGCGCGGTATTTTTAGACTCAGACCGCGTCAATTTTCAAAAAGAAGGTTACAACGGTGAAGAATTATTAGCGGGCCTTGCGCTAGTATTGCCAAAAAATATTTGGCAATACGTGGTGCAAATTCCGCGCATGGCTGAGCTCGGCAGAGTGTTTGTATTACAAGGCGGCACGCAAAAAAATCTCGCCGCGGTAAAAGCACAAGTGGATTACATTAAAGACCGCGTGCCAGATGCCGAAGTTTATGTACACCCGCACACCGGCGAAGCAGGCGCACTAGGCGCAGCATTTGAAGCCGTGCGCGTGGTTAAACGACGTGGCTACTCGACGTTTATTGGTTTAGATGAAGCGATAAATTTATATTACACCGCACGCAACGATGAAGAAACCAAATGTACCTTTTGCGCAAACAATTGCTCGCGCACTTTTATCGATGCAAAAGTCAGCGAAACTGAAACTGCACGTTATATTTCCGGCTTCTCTTGCGAGAAAGGCACGGTGGAAGATCATGACGCATTAAAAAAATTAAATAAAAATCGCCGCGAGCTGATGGTAGCTTATCCAAATTTAGTCGATTACGAAGCGACATGGACATTCAAACAACTTTATAAAACGGCAGCCTTGCCATCAGCCGACACGCTAATAAAAGATATTGAAGTAAAACGCAGCCTGCTCGGGAGCATCAAACACAAAACGATTGAACGAAAATTTTTACGCTCGTCTACCGCAGCACAAGAAGCTCGACTTAATATCCGCATCGGCATGCCTAAAGCATTAAATATGTGGAGCACGGGGCCTTTTTGGCGCGCCTATTTTGAAGCACTCGGAATCAAATCACGCAACCTGGTTTTTTCTGACGATACCAGCGAAGAAATGTGGCAAGCCGGCGGCAAGTACGGCTCGATTGATCCCTGCTATCCTGCCAAAGTAGTACAAGCCCATATTCATAATTTATTGTTTGTGCATCACGAAGATAAACCACTGAATTTTATTTTCTTCCCCGCGCTAACTCACATACCAACCTTTGTTGAAGGCGTGATGGATACGGCCTGCTGCCCCATTGTCGCGGGCACACCAAAAGTAATGGGTGCAGCATTTACCAAAGAGCAGGATTATTTTGCCAGCCGCAATATTATTTATTTGGACCCAGCAGTCACTCTGAATGAGCCGCTGTTATTAAAACACCGCATGCTGGAAACTTTTGGCGCGCATTTAGGGATTACCGAAGACGAAAATAATTTTGCGATAGATGAAGCCTTTAATGCGCTTAAACATTTTGATGCCCACATGCAAATTAAAGGCCGCATGATTCTGGATGCCGTGGCCGCACAAAACCGGATTGCATTATTAATGCTGGGCAGACCCTATCATAATGACCCCGGCATGAACCACAACGTGCTAGAAGAATATCAATCCATGGGTTATCCCATTTTGTCCATGCGCTCCATCCCAAAAGATAAAGAATATTTAACGCCTTATTTTGCTGAAGATTTGCGCATCGGGCGCATAAATTCTGCGCTAGAAATTCACGATGTGTGGCCAGAAAATTACAGTGTTAATTCAGTACAAAAAGTTTGGGCAGCAAAATTCGCCGCGCGCCACCCCAATGTTGCCGTGCTGGATTTATCCAGTTTTAAATGCGGCCACGATGCACCGACTTACGGTTTAATCGATCGCATTATGAGCGCGAATAATTCACCTTATTCTGCGCTACACGATATTGACGCCAACAAACCCTCGGGCTCGATTAAAATTCGCGTGAAAACCTATGGCTACACGCTGAATCTCGCCGAAGAAAAATTGGACGATAAAGCTAAACAAGCCACTGAAGCCGAGCTTATTGAAATTCAAAAACGTTTACACATACTCGCCGCAGCACCGGAAAAAATTCAGCAAGACCCTATGTTTATTGCCGAATTGAAAAAATGGCATGAGAAAAAAGCTGATTTACTCAGCACCTTAAATAGCAAAAATGCTGTACAAAATTTTGTTCCCAGCCAATTTGTTAACAGTCAAATAGCACCGACGTTAATTATTCCCGATGTCATTGGCTCCAATTTAATTACAACTATACAACTTGATTAGGAGATATCACATGATTACTCAACAATCACAAAACACAAACAGCACAACTTACAGCGAAAATATAAGCAGCGTTGAAGAATATTTACAATTAGTTGAAACAAAAGTGAATGCCGATAGCGCTCTCACCAAAGCAACCGCCGAACCAACATCGCAACAAAATGCAAATTGGTTTGACGCAGTGCCCAGCACCTTTACAGCAGCACAACGTGCACACACTACTATTTTGCACGCGGGCTTAACCATGGCACACGATTTATTTATTCAATCCGCATTTCGCGGTTTGGGTTATAAAGTGCAAGCCATGGATGTCCCCGATAACGCAGCACTGCAAGTGGGTAGAGAATTTGGTAATCGCGGCCAATGCAATCCCACTTATTTCACTGTGGGAAATTTAGTCAAACAATTGCAAGCGCTTGAAGCCGGCGGCATGAGCAAACCGCACATTATTGAAAATTATTTATTTGCCACTGCCGGCTCCTGCGGCCCCTGTCGCTTTGGCACTTACGTAACCGAGTATCGCAAAGCATTGCGCGATTCCGGTTTTGAAGGCTTTCGTGTGATCATGTTCCAACAAGCAGGCGGAATGAAGCAAGCTGCCGGGCAAGATATGGGGTTGAAAATTGATACCGAATTCTTTTTATTTATGAGCAAAGCGATTGTGCTGGGCGATGTTCTCAATGCCCTTACCTATCGTATTCGCCCTTATGAAATTGAACCTGGTCGCACTGATGCCGTTATCAAAAATGCGAAAGAACGTATCGCCCAAGCATTTGAAAGCCGCAAAGGTTTGTTAAAAGCACTCTGGCAAACGCGCAAAGAAATTGCCGCAATAAAAGTAGATCGCACTCAAGTAAAACCTAAAGTCGCTATTATTGGTGAGTTTTGGGCAATGACCACCGAAGGCGATGGCAACTACAAAATGCATCGCTTTTTAGAGCAAGAAGGCGCAGAAGTCGATATTCAATTAGTGGTGAATTGGGGTCTGTATTTATTGTGGGGCGCAAAATTCGATACGCAAACACGCATGCAATTAAAAGGTGTAGATAAAGGCGGCAGAGACGGCAGCAAATTCGCATTAGAAAATGTAAACGCCACCAAAAAAATCTGGATGCTGCGCACCGCTGAAACATTTATGCGCGGTTTATTTTACGGTTACGCAAGATTATTAGGCTTGCGCGATTATCATTTGCCCGACATGAATCATATCGCGCAAATTAGTCATGCATTTTACGACACCAATTTACGCGGCGGTGAAGGCCATATGGAAGTGGGAAAATTAATTCACAACGTCGTCGATCAAAAAGTAAATATGACACTCAGCATCAAGCCATTTGGCTGTATGCCATCGAGTGCAGTATCAGACGGTGTGCAATCATTAATTACCGAAATGTATCCCGCAGCGATTTTTTTACCGATAGAAACCAACGGCGATGGCGCAGTGAATGTGTACAGCCGCGTACAAATGCAATTATTTAAAGCTAAACAAATGGCTGAGCGCGAATTGCATGAAGGACTGGCAGAATTAAATTTATCGCCCACTGAATTTAAAAATTTAGTAGTGAACAGCCCGAAATTTTCCAGCGCTAGCTACCGCAGCCCTCATGCCGGAGCTTGCACCGCACTGGATGTTTTGGCCGATATCCGCAATCACCAAAAACCCTGGTTATTACGCCACGCTCAAAGTGCTCTGAATCTTTTTAAACGCACAGCACATCATCACAAACAAAATACCTTGCTAGCTGTAGAGCGCGCCGCACTAAGCTTTAAACAACGCAAACAACCTACTGCTGAAATGGTGGTAAAATTTGTTGAGCCGTAATAGTACCCGGGGAGATGCGATTCTCCTCTGCCTATTAATTTTTCCATCAACGCCAAAAGGTAATCTGTGACCCTCGCTATTTTTGATCTCGACAACACTCTTCTCGCTGGCGACAGCGACCACAGCTGGGGCGAGTTTCTCGTCCAAAAAAAATTGGTCGATGGTGAAGAATATCGCGAAGCCAACGACCGTTTTTATCAGGACTATAAAGCCGGCACGCTCGACATTTATGCCTTCCTGGATTTTTCGCTCGCCGTGCTCACGCGCCATACACCTGCGGAACTTGCGACACTACATGCTGAATTTATGCAAACTTATATTGAGCCCATGCTGCAACCCAAAGCACATGCATTGCTGCAAGAACATCGTGCACGCGGCGATTACTTGCTGATCATCACCGCCACCAATAGTTTTGTTACGCGACCTATTGCAACGCGTTTAGGTGTGGACGATATACTCGCCACCGATCCAGAAATAATTAATGGCCGTTACACTGGGAAATGCACAGGCACTCCCTGCTTTCATGGCTGTAAAGTGATTCGTTTACAGGAGTGGTTGAGCGCGAATAAGTTCACGCTGGAAGGCGCCTACTTTT
>JAYTSJ010000002.1:0-8311 GCA_043745725.1 Gammaproteobacteria bacterium
CAGTAAGGTTTATACCGCCTTATTGTCATGTTTTTCCACACACTTACACAGGTTATCCACAAAATAATGTAGCTTTAGGCGATAAATACCTGTTTTAAAACCAATTTTTTATTTTTAGATAATATCTGTGTGCATTTCTGTGGATTTTCTCTTTAAAAACTGCCTATTGTTTTGGGGATAACACCTATATTCCTAAATTTCTGTATAAGTCAGTCATTTATAACCAGCTTGCAAGCAGCTTACCACAGGCTTTTACGGATAAAGTCCCTATGCTTATCATTGCTATAACTGATTGAAATTTATGAGTTTTATAACCTTATCAACAGAAAATAGTGACACTATTAATAACAACAGTATTTATCTTCTTAAATAAAATATTTATATATAAATTAATTATTTTTCTTTGTTGTAACAAAATAACTTTATGTGTAAAAAATAAGCTGATTAAACCCTGTTCAAGTTTTGTGCAAATCAACAACTCGCTCTATAATGCCTGCCCTTTTAGTAAAAGGACTTTTTACCTCAGAGATTTTCTCAATAGATTTTGCAAGGCAGTTCTGCTGCAAGGTAGTTGCTAAATGATTTTCCCGGAACGTTTTGATGTAATTGTGATTGGTGGTGGCCATGCGGGTACCGAAGCTGCTTTGGCAGCAGCGCGTATGGGCTGTAAAACTCTATTACTGAGTCACAACGTAGAAACTCTCGGACAAATGTCTTGTAACCCCGCTATCGGTGGTATCGGCAAAAGTCATTTAGTGAAAGAAATTGATGCGCTAGGTGGCGCTATGGCGCTGGCTACTGACAAAGGTGGTATTCAGTTTCGCGTGCTCAATGCCCGCAAAGGTCCAGCCGTACGTGCAACGCGCGCGCAAGCCGACCGTATTCTCTACAAAGCAGCTATTCGCGCCATGTTGGAAAATCAGCCAAACCTATGGCTGTTTCAACAAGCTGCCGACGACTTGATTGTTGAACAAGATCAGGTGCGCGGTGTTGTGACACAAATGGGTTTGAAATTTTTAGCTAACCAAGTGGTATTGACTGCAGGTACTTTCCTGGGTGGTCTGATTCATATAGGTTTACAAAATCATTCTGGTGGCCGTGCTGGCGATCCACCGTCAATTGCACTTTCCAAACGTTTGCGTGAATTATCGCTGCGAGTGGACCGTTTAAAAACGGGTACCCCGCCGCGTATTGATGCACGCACCGTTAATTTTGATGGTTTGGAAAAACAATGGGGCGATGAACCGCGCCCGGTAATGTCTGTGCGCGGTAATCGCGCTATGCAACCAGAACAAATGTGTTGTTGGATTACGCACACCAATGAAAAAACCCACGAAATAATTCGCGGTGGTTTGGATCGCTCGCCGATGTATTCGGGAGTAATTGAAGGTATAGGTCCACGTTACTGCCCTTCTATCGAAGATAAAATACATCGCTTTGCCGATAAAAATTCACATCAGGTTTTTATTGAACCAGAAGGATTAACAACACACGAACTTTATCCAAATGGTATCTCGACAAGTTTGCCATTTGATGTACAAATAAATTTAGTGCGTTCAATCAAAGGTTTTGAAAATGCACATATTGTTCGCCCGGGTTATGCAATTGAATATGATTTTTTTAATCCACAAGATTTAAAACACAGTCTTGAAACTAAAGTAATTAACGGATTATTTTTTGCCGGGCAAATTAACGGTACTACTGGTTATGAAGAAGCTGGCGCGCAAGGTTTGCTGGCTGGAATTAACGCGGCGCTGCGCGCGCAAGAAAAAGATTCCTGGTGCCCATCGCGTGATCAAGCTTATGCTGGTGTATTGGTAGACGATTTAATTACGCTCGGCACTAAAGAACCCTATCGCATGTTTACCAGTCGCGCCGAATACCGTTTATTGTTGCGCGAAGATAACGCCGATTTACGTTTAACGGAGAAAGGTCGCGAACTGGGTGTTGTTGGTGATGCGCAATGGCAGGCCTTTTGTGAAAAACGTGAAAGCATCACGCTTGAACAACAGCGTTTAAAATCGACCTGGATTCAAGCAGGTTCTGTAGAAGCAGAAAAAATTGAAGCAAAAATTCAAACTAAATTAACGCATGAATATAGTTTATTTGAATTATTAAAACGTCCGGAATTAAGTTACTTCGACATAGCTGCGGTAAAAGGCGAAGCGGTGAGTGATGAGTTTGTTGCTGAGCAAATTGAAATTGCCGCAAAATATTCTGGTTATATTGAACGACAACAAGAAGATATTGATCGCTTGCGCGCTTATGAAAATACGTTAATACCTGATGATTTTAATTTTTCAAAAGTTGAAGGTTTATCTAATGAAGTAAAACAAAAGTTGTCTACACAGCGCCCACTCACTTTGGCACATGCACAACGTATTTCAGGAATAACACCAGCTGCTATTTCGCAATTGTTGGTTTACTTAAAAAAGCACGGAATGATGAAGCGTTTGACAAGTGAAGATTCCCAACAACCGGAATCACAACAAGCATCTTAATCTGTTGCTAAAAATTTTATAAAGAGTTGATTGAGTGAATGAGTTAGAAAAAGATTTACGTCAAATATTGTTGCAGGGCGCTGACGCTATGTCGGTCACGTTGCAAGAATTGCAAATCGAAAATTTATTAATATATATTCGTGAATTTGAAAAGTGGAATAAGGCCTATAATCTGTCCGCCATTCACGATATTCGTGAAATGGTTAAGCGGCACTTGCTGGATAGTTTAAGTGTAATACCTTATTTTCAAAAGACGCAGCATTGCACTGATCGTTTAATAGATGTAGGAACAGGCGGTGGTTTACCGGGCATTCCCTTAGCCATTATGTTTCCCCAAAAACAATTTACCTTACTCGATAGCAATGGTAAAAAAACGCGTTTTCTGTTTCACATAAAAACATTGTTGCAATTAAATAATGTCACTGTTGAAAATAATCGTGTAGAAAAATTTAATCCTGAGCAAAAATATAATGCGATTATTAGTCGCGCATTTTCAAGCTTGCAAGACATGACAGAAAATTGCGAACATTTATTAGTAAATAATGGTGTATTTATAGCGATGAAAGGTTTGTTTCCAACAAATGAAATCGAAGTCATCGCCGATAAAGTGAAAATATTAGATGGTATTAAATTAAATGTTGCTGAAACAGATGGCGAACGTCATTTGATAATTTTGCAAATAAAAAATAAATAAATTTTATTAAATCACGATGTGATTTAAGGATATTCATTTGACCAGAATATATGCAGTCGCTAATCAAAAAGGTGGTGTTGGAAAAACAACAACCTGCGTAAATTTAGCGGCATCGTTAGCGGCAACTAAAAAGCGTGTGTTGTTAGTTGATCTCGACCCGCAAGGTAACGCTACTATGGGTAGCGGCATTAATAAAAATGAAATTGAAGAAAATACTTATGATGTGCTAACCGAGCGCGCCAGTATTAAAAATTGTATTGTCTATTCCGAGAGCGGTAAATACCATGTACTACCGTCGAACAGTGATTTAACTGCGGCTGAAGTTGAATTGCTGGCGTTAGAAAATAAGGAGCGGCGTTTACAAATAGCTCTGGCACAAATAAAAGATGAATACGATTATATTTTGATTGATAGCCCGCCTTCGCTTAACATGCTGACACTCAATGCGTTAACAGCCGGTAATGGTGTGATCATTGCCATGCAGTGTGAATATTACGCACTTGAAGGTTTGTCTGCTTTGGTTGGTACCATCAATCAAATCCAGCGCGTTTTAAATCCAGAATTAAAAATCGAAGGATTGCTGCGCACTATGTATGATCCGCGCAATAGTTTAACGAATGATGTTTCGGTACAACTAACGCAACATTTTGGCGATAGATTGTATCGCACTTGTATCCCGCGCAATGTACGTCTTGCAGAAGCTCCAAGTTTTGGTATGCCGGTATTGGCCTTTGATCGTCAATCGAAAGGTGCACTTGCTTATTTGGCGCTAGCGGGTGAAATAATTCGTCGCAATGAAGCCGGCACAAAAAATATTTATTCGACAGAAGCAACTCACTAACATTTTTTACAAGGCAAAAAATTAATGTCGACAAAACGTAAAGGCTTGGGAAAAGGTTTAGATGCATTATTAAACGCGGGATTGGGTATAACCTCTCCTGCGCCAGCAATGTCTTTACTGCCAGGAGATACTGGAGCTGCTGCCGAAGTAGATGCAAAATTAGAATACAAAGATGGCAAGCTTGCACATTTACCGGTTGAATTAATTCAGCGTGGAAAGTATCAACCACGTCGTGATATGCATCCCGAAGCTTTAGAAGAATTAGCTGAGTCCATCAAAGTTCAGGGTGTAATGCAACCGATTGTGGTGCGCCCGATTGGCGAAGGTCGCTATGAACTAATTGCCGGGGAGCGCCGCTGGCGAGCTACGCAACTAGCTGGACTCGATAAAATTCCCGCAGTCATCCGCGATGTTCCCGATGAAGCGGCAATCGCAATGTCGTTAATTGAAAATATTCAACGTGAAGATTTAAATCCTATTGAAGAAGCAATGGCGCTTAAACGCCTTCAGGACGAATTTGAATTAACGCATCAGGAGGTTGCCACTGCGGTAGGTAAATCGCGTACGACAATTACCAATCTGTTGCGGTTGATTGCTTTGACAGATGACGTAAAGGTTTTGCTGGAGCGCGGTGATTTGGAAATGGGGCACGCACGTTCACTGCTGACGCTCGAACCTAATGTTCAACGTGAAATTGGCCGGCAAATTGTCGCAAAGGGTTTGTCGGTTCGGCAAACCGAAGCTCTAGTGCGTGTCTATCAGGAAGGAAAAAATAAATCTAAACCGGTAGCAACACCGTCAGCAGATATTCGCCGCTTAGAAGAGCGCTTGTCAGGAACATTAGGCGCTGGTGTCGAGATTCAGCAAGGCGTCAAAGGGAGAGGGAAATTAGTCATTAGCTACAACTCGCTGGATGAATTGGATGGCATTTTAAATCATATCAAATAGCGGATTTAGGCGTGCTTAAGTAAAAAAGGTAAATTTTACTCAACTTAAATCGCTTTTAATGAAAATTGGCACTAATGCGTGGTTGAAGCGTGTGATCATTGTCACTATAATGCCAGCGCTAAAATGAAGCACGCTGCGTGGAAAAACATTACCAATAATAATTTTGATGATGTGTTAGGAAAACTAAGTAAGAGAGCAATCCATTGACATTAGGTCAGCACTCGTTGCATCCAGAACCAACTGGGCGTGTGTTTGCTTTACAAATAGTGATCGCGCAATTTGTGTTTTCAGGTTCATTAGGCTTGTTGGGCTGGCTATTTAGTAATCAACAATTTAAAAATCAAATTGCCATAGCAATTTTGTGTGGCGGATTGATTTGCGCGCTCGCCAATTTATGGCTTGTAGTTGTCGCCTTTCGTCCTGCGTTGGGAAAACCAGCGGGAGAAATACTAGCAGCGTTTTATCTAGGTGAAGCAGGTAAATTTTTAATTACTGCATCACTTTTTTTTATTGCATTTAAAAGATTAGAGTTGTTTAAAGTACCCGGTAATGCGTTCTTTATGTTCGCAGCTTTTTTGACGGTACAGTCAACTGTATGGATATATCCGCTAGTGCGCAGAAAATTTGTTGCGACCTTGGCCAAAATTAATCGTCTTTAATTGGAATTGAGAACAGATGTCAGCCGCTGAACACTCAGAATCACTTACATCATCACAGTATATTAATCACCATTTAACCAACTTAACCTATGGTCAGTTTGCCGATGGTCATTGGGGTTTTGCTGCGAGTGGTGCAGAAGCAAAGCAGATGGGGTTTTGGGCTATTAATGTCGATACCATGGGCTGGTCAATATTTCTTGCCGCTTTGTTTTTCTTTATTTTTCGTAGCGTCGCGAAAAAAATTACCTCTGACGCACCGACTGGCCTACAAAACGTTGTTGAGGCAGTGGTTGAGTTTATTGATGACAATGTTAAGGGTATGTTTCCCTATAAGAATTCCATGATTGCGCCTTTGGCCTTAACCATTATGGTGTGGGTATTCTTTATGAATGCAATGGATTTGCTGGCTGTTGATTTACTGCCGCAAATTGCAAAATATATTGGTGTTTCTCTGGGTGCGAATCCCCATGAAGTATTCTTTAAAGTAGTGCCGTCTACTGATCCTAATATCACCTTGGGTACTGCTGCTGCTGTTTTTATCTTAATTGTTGTGTTTAGTTTGCGTGAAAAAGGCATTATCGGTTTTGCAAAAGAGTTGTGTTTGCATCCGTTCAGTAGCAAAAATATGTTTATTCAAGCAATAGCAATTTTCCCCAACTTTATTCTTGAGTTTGTTAATTTAATTGCAAAACCTGTCTCTCTCGGTTTGCGTTTGTTTGGCAATCTTTATGCGGGTGAAGTTATATTTATTCTCATTGCCATCATGTGCGGTGTAAATCTTATCCTCGGAGTTTTTGGCATAAGTCTGCATGTTTTATGGGCTTTGTTTCATATTTTAATTATTGCTTTACAAGCCTTTATTTTCACAGTGCTAACCATTGTTTACATGAGTATGGCTCATCAAACCGATGAAGAGCACTAAATTTAGATTTTTTATTTTATTAACTTAAGTAGGAGTAAACGCTGTGACTGACGCTAGCTTTTTAGTTTTTGCCGGTGCCCTGGTAATTGGCTTGGGTGCAATTGGTGCTGCAATTGGTGTGGCTTTGTTGGGCGGTAAATTTTTGGAAGGTGCTGCGCGTCAACCAGAATTACTACCAATGTTGCGTACCCAGTTTTTCGTCGTAATGGGCCTGGTTGATGCGGTGCCAATGATTGGTGTAGGTATCGGCATGTACATTTTGTTCGCGCTTACTGGCCAATAATTGTCGACAACGATAGTTAACGTCTTTATTAACGTCTTATAAGAAGGCATTTAAACGTGAACATTAATGCAACGTTAATCGGCCAAATGGTGGCCTTTTTTATCTTTATATTCTTGACGCGAAGCTATGTTTGGCCACCGATTATTGCGGCCATGGCAGAGCGCACCAAGCGTATTGCTGATGGGCTTCATGCGGCAGATAGAGCTGAAAAAGATCTCGAATTGGCACAGCAGAAAGCAGTTGAACAACTTACTTCTGCAAAGAAAGAAGCTGCGGTAATTATTGATCAAGCTAACAAACGTGCGATAGAAATTGTTGAAGAAGCAAAAGAAAAAGCACGTATTGAAGGCGATCGATTAAAAGCTTCAGCTCAAGCAGAAATTGAACAGGCAACGAGTCGCGCGAAAGAAGAGTTGCGCAGCAAAGTTGTGGTTTTGGCGTTGGCCGGTGCAGAAAAAATTCTCGGTTCATCTATCGATAAAAATGCTCACAACGAGTTGGTTAATAAACTCGCTGCTGAGTTGTAATTGAGGTAGATATGGCTGAACTAACCACCTTGGCTAGACCCTACGCTAAAGCAGCATTTGAATATGCTTTGGCGGCGAATAAATTACAGTCCTGGTTTGATGCTTTAGCAGTTGCAGCCGCGGTTGCAGAACAAGATCAGGTGAAAAAAGCGTTAAGCTCATCGGGATTGTCTGCGGCGCAGAAAGCTTCTGTTTTTGTACAAGTTTGTGGTGAACAAATGGATGAAAAAGTTAAAAATTTCATTCATACACTTGCCAACAATAAGCGTTTGGCGTTGTTACCTTATATCAAGGAACTGTTCGCCACGATGAAAGCACAGCAAGAAAAATCTATTGAGGTTGAGGTAACGGCAGCTTACGAGTTGTCTGTTGACTTGATAAACAAATTGGCCCAAGCGCTGAGCGCCAAATTGAATCGTACAGTTAGCGTGCACAGCTCGGTTGATACGAGCTTGCTGGGTGGAGCAATTATCCACACCGGTGACATGGTAATCGATGGTTCAATCCGTGGTCGCTTGGCAAAACTCGCCGAAGCAATGAAATCCTAATTGTTGGGATAGAGGAACAGAGCATGCAGCAACTGAACCCTTCTGAAATCAGTGAACTTATCAAGAAGCGTATTGATAGCCTTGAATTTTCTACAGAAGCACAAAACGAAGGTACGGTTGTTTCCGTAACCGACGGTATTATTCGTATTCACGGTCTCGCTGAAGTTATGTACGGCGAGATGATTGAATTTGAAGGCGGTGTTTTCGGGATGGCCCTCAACCTTGAGCGCGATTCCGTGGGTGCCGTAATTCTTGGTAATTACCGCGGTATTGCGGAAGGCCAAAAATGTAAGTGTACCGGTCGTATTCTCGAGGTCCCAGTCGGCCCGGAATTACTCGGTCGCGTTGTTGATGCTCTCGGTAATCCTATCGATGGTAAAGGCCCACT
>JAYTSJ010000003.1:0-8918 GCA_043745725.1 Gammaproteobacteria bacterium
ACATAGGTCGCGTGCAATTACCCGATGGTACTTATGAGCACCTTGAAGGTGGAGTCAACACTCGCTTTAATCTTCCTTTAATGCGCGCAAAGGTTACCCAAACATTTGAGCAGATATTGGGTGAGAGTGTGACTAGCGCGAACCCAGTATCAACAGCGAAAGTTACTGAAAAAGTTATTGCTGTTTTAGATGCGGTTCACGTAAACAATGCGAATTATTTTTACAACAATTTCGTATTTGGCAGCAAGCAATTTGATGCGGATTATGAAGCCACGCAAATCGCACTTTTCAAACAGCAAGCCAGCGTGATAATTCCGAAATTTTTGCAGCGTGTTGCCAGCGAAAAAATTGGTTACGATGCATTAGTTGACAAAAATTACGCGAACATTAAAGCACAAATGCACAAGGGTATTCCCGGCATGGCCGATGCTACCGGGTTGAGCGCATCCAACGCTTATACAGAATTAAAGAAAAAGCCGGTGTTAGGTTGGTTTGCGTTTTTAATATTGCCGAAAGCGCAAGGCGTTACCGATTATATGTCTGTGTGGGAGCAAGACAAACGCAAAGCCTCCTGGAGTAGCGACCACAAAGAATTAATTAACGGCGGTGGGCAATGGAATGGCAGTGTGCCTATTCCTATGTATCGCAATATTGCGGCAGAGTTAACGCTGGGTTTGGCAAATACCGATGTGCGTGTTGCGGCATTTGCCGAAGAGTTGCTCGATGGATTGCCGGCGAATCCGTATCCCTTCAATGTTGATATTGAATTGGCCAATAAAGGTAAAGTGCTATTCGCACAAAATTGTGCAGACTGTCATCAACCACACAATGGCAAAGTTTACGGAAATATTGGCACCCCTATGGGGCGCGCCAATGTCGTGGACTGGATCATAGAACGCGGCGGCCGCTCAAGTTTTTACGACGCCTGTAGTGAAGACACCAGCATCAATGTTATGGGAAAAACGCAAAAACCTTGCGCGCAATTTGAAGGTGTTGCACTCGCGGACAAAAAAGAATTAACCATGCGCCCCTTGTCACAACAGCGCGGTTACAACGCGCGCCCACTGAGTGGCATTTGGGCGCAAGCGCCTTATTTCCACAATGGCTCCGTGCCCACGCTTTACCATGTGTTAATCGCCAACGAGCGACCACAAACTTTTCTGCGCGGCATAGAAGAGTATGACCAGGAAAAACTTGGCTTCGTATGGAAAAAAGAAGATGTGAAGTTTAGTGCAAATCTTAAAAATGCCATGCTGTTCGATACCAACGCCATCCCCGCCCTAAACGCAGTAGGGCATACAGGCACACTGACCGATAATGGCAAAACGTATAGACTGGATTGGAGCGATGACAAAACTGGCGCGGCTGCAATTTTGGAGTATTTGAAGGTATTGTGACATTGCTGGAAATAATCAGAATTAACTGAAAATTTTAACAGCAATTCTTGCACTATTTGCTTAATAACGCTATGTAAGCGGGTAGAGCTACCTAAAAGACGTTACCCAAAAAAAACTTATCCAAAAGAGGAACATTCATGACACGCATCAGTATTTCCAGCGGCAACTTCACCCTCAATTCCTCTGCCAACTCGAATGAGCTTCATGCTAAACGTAGCGCTGGTGGTGCATTTCACATTGCCATAGTCGGCGATTTTAGTGGCCGCGGAAGTCGTGGTGAACTTGATACGCAAAGCCTTTCTAGTCGTAAGGTTATTGAAGTCGATCGCGATAACATCGAAGAAATATTTTCTCAGTTAAATGTTCGTTTGCACATTCCCCTTTGCGAAAGTGAACTTGATTTTCATCTATTAGATAGCCTTCACCCAGATTACTTGCTGAAAAATATCGATCTGTTCAGTAAATTTACGGCGCTGAAAAATCGACTTAAAAACCCAGATCAATTTGACGCAATTGTGGCTGAGATGCAGGCTTTAAAACTTTATACTGCTGACCAACCGTCCAGCGAAATTGTTAAGCCTGCTGTTGATGCTGCGCTTACTGAAGCCAGCGGCATTAATGTTTTAGATTCGATTTTAGCTGGAGCACAAGCACAGCAAAATTCACGCGGAGATATTGCACTCGGAGATATTGGTGACGTTAATCAATATATTAAAAAACTTGTCGCGCCTTTTGCACAAGCAAAAGTTGATCCTCGTCTGCCTGAAATGTTGAGTGCAGTGAATGACGCTATCGCACAAACTTTACGCAACCTAATGCACGACAATGCATTTCAAGAACTGGAAGCGAATTGGCGAGGGCTTGATTTTTTAACTCGACGGATTGAAACAAATGCAGCTTTAAAAATATTTATTATAGACGCAACTCGCGATGAGCTGATTCAAGATGCACTCGCGCATAATGATATTAGCGATTCAGCATTCTACAAACGTATCGTCAGTAGCTATCAGGTTCCCGGCAAAACACATTTCTCTTGTTTGCAAGTTAACCTTACGCTTAGCGATAGGGTAGATGATTTAAATTTAGCCCTTAACCTAGCACACATGGCCGCTAATACTGGAGCCATTGCCTTAATGGCAGGGTCTGAGTGCTTAGCGGGTTGCGAATCATTAGCTGAGTATCCGGATGTGGCAGATTGGCGTCGCCTACCAACTGAAGAGTTTAGCTTTGCATGGGAAAAATTTCGCGAGTCTGAGTTAAGTCGTTATATCGCGTTTGTTGCACCGAGATTTTTATTACGCTTACCTTACGGCAAAAAAACTTCACCCATCGATAGCTTTGATTTTTCTGAGCTGCCAGAAAGCAAAAGCCACAATTATTATTTGTGGGGCAATAGCGCACATTTAGTCACCTTAATTCTCGCCGATAACTTTCAGCAATTTGGCAAAAACTTTAACACCAAAATTGCGAGTGAAATTGATGGCCTGTCAATACATGTCTATCAAGATGATATGGAAAGCTATGTTAAGCCCTGCGCAGAAATTTTGATCACCAACGCAGCTGTTCGACAATTGGAGGCTTCTGGCCTTCTTGTGGTTCGCTCAATAGAGGGCAAGGCAGGAGTACAAATTCCAGCATTGCGCACAGCATCTAATGATGGCCATATTATTTTTTCGTAGTATTAAATTCAATTAAGCTCATTGGGGTTTTTATGTCCTGCTATCAAAAGCTGCAGCAGCATTTTGTAAAAATTGCGCACTACAACCATCTCTCTGCCATGTGCAGTTGGGATCAGGCTGCGATGATGCCAGTGGGCGGTAATCAAGCGCGCGGTGAAGCTATGGCTGAACTTTCGGTATTAATTCATCAGCACACAACTGCGCCACAATTGGCGGAGTGGGTTGCTGGTGCAGAACAAGAAAACCTAACGCCACAAGAACGCGTGAGCGTGGCGGCGATGAAGCGCCGTTGGCAGCAAGCAAGTCAATTACCCGAAGATTTGGTGATGGCACAATCGCTCGCTACCTCTAATTGCGAACATGCGTGGCGTGAACAGCGCAAAAATAATGATTGGGTTGCATTCAAACCAAATCTTGAAAAAGTAGTTACGTTAGCGCGCGAGGAAGCGAGCGTGCGCGCAGCGGGTACCAGTATGAGTCGCTACGACGCTATGTTGGAATTGTATGAGCCTGGCATGACGAGCAAAAAAATCGATGTATTGTTTGGTGATGTAAAAATCTGGCTGCCTGAATTTATTCAGCGTGCGGATGAGATTCAAACGCGTAAAACTATCATCACTCCACAAGGCCACTTTGCGATAGAACAACAAAAAGAATTGGGTCTTGTGGTTATGCGCTTATTAGGGTTCGATTTTAATCATGGTCGCCTGGATGTGAGTACCCATCCATTTTGTGGCGGTGTACCGAGTGATGTGCGCATTACTACGCGTTATGATGAAACAGATTTTATGAAAGCCTTGCTCGGTGTCATTCATGAAACAGGTCATGCACGCTATGAGCAAAATTTGCCAGTGAAGTGGGCGAATCTGCCGGTGGGTGAAGCGCGCTCTATGGGAGTTCATGAATCGCAAAGTTTATTTATGGAAATGCAGTTGGCGCGCTCGCCGGAATTTACGCGTTTACTCGCACCTATAGCGGCAAAATTATTAGGGCGTGAACAAGATCCCGCGTTTAGCCAACAAAATCTTTATGCATTCAATACGCGCATGAAGCGCGGTTATATTCGTGTGGATGCTGACGAATTAACTTATCCCGCCCACGTGATTTTGCGTTATGAAATTGAACGCGCGCTGATTGAAGGCGATATAAATGTGGGGGATGTTCCCGCGCTTTGGCATGAAAAAATGCAAAGCTATTTAGGCTTGTCCACCCAGGAGAATTATCGCGATGGTTGCATGCAGGATATTCATTGGCCAGGTGGGTCCTTCGGTTATTTTCCCTCTTATACATTAGGTGCTATTTACGCTGCGCAGGAATTTGCGGCCGCAAAATGTGCAATTCCCGATTTGCAAAATAAAATTATTACCGGTGACCTTGCGCCGTTGTTTACCTGGCTGAAGGAAAATATTTGGTCCAAAGCCAGTTTCCTGACAACTGATGAATTAATCACAGCCGCAACAGGTGAGCCGCTTAATGCGAGCTATTTTAAACAACATCTTGAGCAGCGTTATTTGCTAGCTAATTAATTGCATACTTATCAAATGTAATTCTTTGCGCAAGCGGAGATATTTACGAGGCTTTATCCGGGAGATTAACAAATGCAAAAAATGCCTATTCGAAACTGGATTATTTATTGGTTATACGGCGTAGCTGCTATGCATTTGTTAATAGGATTCTTGCTACCCTGGATTGGAAATTTAGCATTGTTAGATCCTTATCATCGTTCTATCGAAGCTGTATTTTGGCCGGTCAATGTTCCCGCCGGCGCTCGTGGCTTTCAAGTTTGGTGGATTAGCTTATTTGGCCCCACAATACAAACCCTGGCGATTTGGATGGCTGCGTTAATCTATGTTGGCGATCGTTATCGCAGCAGTTTTGTGTGGCTTTGTTTAGCATTGGGTTTTGCCGTCTGGGCGCCGCAGGATATTTTTATATCGCTCCGCGCCAATGCCTGGGCACATGTGTGGGTTGATTTGTCGGCGCTAGCCAGTGTATTTCCACCCTTGGGTTGGTTATGGTGGCAGGATAGAAAGCAGATAATTCATAAATGATTTGTAGCTTGAAATTATTTTAGCAAGTCGTTAATCGAGTAAATGCTATGCAAGTAGATGCTATTCAAGAAAACTATCCACCAAAAGTATTCGCAACTGACCAAGTAATATTGTTTGATGGTGTGTGTAAACTTTGTAATGGCTGGAGTCGTTTTATTATTCGTTTTGATAAAAAACATGTTTTTAAGTTATGCTCAGTCCAGTCTGAAGAAGGCCGTGCGATTTTAAAATGGTTTAATTTACCAACAGATTATTTTGAAACCATGCTCCTGGTGCAAGGCAATAAAGCGCTTGTAAAAAGTGATTCTATTCTTGCCATTATCAAAGAGCTGCCATTTCCTTTTCATTTATTCCGTATATTTAAAATTATGCCAAAGTCATGGCGAGATTGGTTTTATGATCGTATCGCTTTAAATAGGTATAAAATATTTGGTAAATATGATGTGTGTGTTCTGCCTGCGGCGGATCATCTGCAACGGTTTTTGGGGAATTAATATTGAATATTGTGCAGCAGTGGTTTGGTAGAAATTTTACTTTGTTGGACCCATTGCTCCAACAACTTCATACTCAGGGTGGAGTGTTGAATGGCGATGTAGAAATTTTAGTGGGTAAGGGTTTTGCGGGATTCCTAGGCAGGCGCCTTGCAGCGAAGTTACGGATTCCATTACAAGCGGCGCGAACGAAGTTTCAGGTAAACATTCATTCAGATAACAGTAGGCTTTTTTGGTCGCGTTGTTTCAATGATATACATCAAATGAATTCTACTTTCGCGCCGGTAGGAACTTGGCCAACAGGATTTTGGCTTGAACAAACAGGTTTATTTCGCTTGGCACTGGGTGTCGAATTGAATGATGGTGGCTGGTACTGGCGACCGATGAAAGCCTGGCTGGGTATTGTACGAGTCCCTTTGTGCCTGATACCGAAAACCACTGCTTATAAGCGCATAGAAAACGACGGTTATTATTTTTATGTGGGTTTTTCACTGCCAATACTGGGGGATATTTTATCTTATAGTGGCATCCTGATAGCGAATGCTACAGAATTGCGTGATTAACAAATCATTAACGTTTCTGACAAAAAAAATCAGAACGCATTCGGTTACACAAAATTTATCGTAATTTATAATAGTAGGAATTGTAGTTTTATGGAAACATCAGTGGTATTAAAAATTGTTGTGGTTGGTGGCGGCGCTGGAGGCTTGGAATTGGCTACCAAACTCGGTAAAAAGTTAGGTAAGCACAAACAAGCGCACATCACACTTATTGATCGCAATACAACCCACATCTGGAAGCCATTGCTACATGAAATTGCCGTTGGCACAATGGACGAAGGTGTGGATGCGGTCAGTTATCGCGGTCATGCCATTAACAATCATTTTTATTTTCGTGTGGGAACATTGGTAGATATTGATCGTAGTAACAAGCAAGTTGTATTGGCGCCCATGCAGGATGATGAGGGAGTAGAGTTTTTGCCCTCTACTCGCATTCATTACGATTATTTAGTGATAGCTCTCGGCTCTATCTCTAATGATTTCAACACGGCTGGTATTAAAGAACATTGTATTTTTCTCGATAGCCCCACCCAGGCGCACAAGTTCCGCAAAAAATTATTAAATTTATTATTGCGTATTCAACGGTTGCCCAGCAGCAACAGTGAAGTTCGCATTGCCATTGTCGGTGCTGGCGCAACGGGCGTTGAACTTTCTGCTGAGCTGCATCACGCGGTGGCGGAAATTTACAATTATGGTTTCGATGCGGTTAGTACATCACAATTAAAAGTGACATTAATTGAAGCTGGTGCGCGTATTTTGCCCGCACTGCCGGAAAGAATATCCGCTTCTGCTCAAAGTGAACTGGAAAAAATGGGTGTCAATGTAAAATTGAATACCATGATTACCTCTGCATCTAAAGAAGGTTTGTATACTAAAGATGGCGAATTTATGGCTGCTGATTTAATGGTATGGGCAGCAGGAATTAAAGTGTCGGATTTTATAGCGAATATTGCCGGGCTTGAAACTAATCGCATCAATCAATTACACGTTAATGAATTTTTACAAACAACTCGCGATGAATCCATTTTTGCTATCGGTGATTGTGCGCAATTTATTTCTGCGGATGGTTCACGTGTTCCTCCGCGTGCGCAGTCTGCACATCAAATGGCAAGTATTTGTTTTTATAACTTGCGTGCATTGGTCTACAGTAAGGCCATGAAAAAATTTAGTTATACGGACCACGGTTCGCTAGTGTCACTGGCAAATTATTCAACCGTGGGCAGTTTGATGGGTAACTTAGGAAAAGGCAGTTTATTTATTGAGGGGCGCATAGCGCGGTTAGTTTACCTCTCGTTATACCGCATGCATCAAGTAGCCATCTATGGTTTTGCTAAAACTGGCCTGGTTATGCTTTCTGGGCGCATTAACCGCTGGTTGCGTCCGCGTTTAAAATTACATTAAGTTTATTTTCTGAGAGCTAGAGGATTTGCAAAAAGCAACCGAAAAGATGGATAGTGAAAAGTTAAAGACTCATGTTGCTGCTAAAACGGTTTCTTATGTTATGGCTTGTTTGTCAACTTCGATGGCCGCAGTTGCGGCGGAAGTTGATCCGCGCAAATAATATTAACAGGCTAGTTACCCGGCTTTACTCGACGTGTTTGCGAGGCTGCAAAACAACGACTTATTTTACGGCGTCAGTGTAACACCCTCTAAGATTTTTTTTAGCAATAAGCCTGCATAATCTTATTGGGTTTATTCATTATATTTATGTATATTTTTTGACGTATGAAATAACATGTTATGGCAAGGTGAATAAATGTAGGCTAGGATGCATTGGTGTGGCGTCTCGGACTGTTTTGTAGTGTGGATTCAATCGGTCGACGCAGGACTAAGTTTTGTAGATGGTTTTTAATTAGTCCTGTTGCCGTACAACGGCGTTATACAATTAATAAAATTTTAATAATCACGAATCTATGGGTGAGAAAGGAGCAGCTATTATGGGGTACTATGACAAACTTGATGACACAAATTATACCGATACAATATCTAAGTTTAGGGAGTTCAGTGCAAATCAGAAACTCAAAATTTTGGGAGCCAATCAAAAACGGAATTTTGGAACGGTTAAATCAGACGTTGCTGACGATGAATACTCCGAATTGAGTGGAGTCACACCAGCAGATGATTCCCCAGAGATTGACCATGTTTTACCGAAATCAAAGGGGGGTACAAATGAGTACAAGAACGCTCAAGTCACGTCACGGAAATATAACAACTCCAAACGAGCTAAAGCTATTTAGGGATGCAAGGGTGCAAGTATCGGGTATTGTAAATATACAGTCGTAGCTGTTCAATAAAATGTTAGAAAATTAAGGGCTAGTGATAGCATGAATGATTCGAAGGATGTATTGGGTAATTTGTGGGAAAAAGAAGCGTCTCCCTCGGTGCTGCTGTTTAACTCGGTATGACGCTAAAGCCAGCCAGATTTTTTAAAGCGATGATGTAAATAACCACAGACGATAAATACAACACCAAGCGCGATAGGGTAGCCGTACTTCCATTTTAGCTCCGGCATAAACTCAAAGTTCATTCCCCACATGGCCGCAAATGCCGAAGCGACCGCGAAAATTGCGGCCCAGGCGGCAAGTCGTTTATTCACTTCGTTTTCGTCGATGCTTACCATCGATAAATTCACTTGAATGGCAGTACCTATGGTATCGCGAATAGCATCGATAGACGCGTTGATACGATAGAGGTGGTCGAGCACATCGCGAAAATAATCTTTAGTATTGGCGACTATGGG
>JAYTSJ010000004.1:0-7017 GCA_043745725.1 Gammaproteobacteria bacterium
CGCATTTAAACTATCTACCACCGCGTGCGCATCAACAATTGCTTCACGAGCAAAGTTAAGCAGCACAGCACCTTTTTTGGTAATTTTTAAGGTGTCGGCATTGATCATATGCTTGGTAGCATCAATCGCGGGAACATGCAAAGTAATGTAATCCGAACGCGCCAATAACGATTGCAGATTTTCCATCTTCGCGACTTGATTTGGCAAGCGCCATGCAGCGTCGACTGACAACGCAGGGTCAAAACCAACGACATTCATACCCAAGGCAAGTGCGGCGTCTGCAATCATTGAACCAATGGCACCCAAACCCACAATACCCAAAGTTTTACCTTGTAATTCAAAGCCCGCAAAATTAGATTTTTCTTTCTCTAATAATTTGGACATCTCATCCGCATCGGTCATATGGGTTAAACCTTGAACATAATCGAGGCCTTGTAAAATTCCCCGCGATCCTAACAACATGCCAGCCAATACCAATTCTTTTACCGCATTGGCGTTGGCTCCTGGCGAGTTAAACACCACCACACCCAGCTTGGTATATTCAGTGACGGGCACGTTGTTAGTGCCAGCACCGGCGCGTGCAACTGCCTTTACACTAGCGGGCAAAGCCTCGCCTTGCAACTTGTAACTGCGCAAGATATACGCATCGGGTGACGCAACATCACTCGCCACTTTATATTTTTCGCGAGAAAAACGACTTAGGCCTTTATCTGAAATTTGGTTATAGGTTTTGACGTTAAACATAGCTATTTCCTAACAAATAATTTGTTTGAATGGATAGGTTTTGAATGAAAAAGGCCGTGGAAATACACGGCCTGATGATAACGAGACAAGCAAGAAAATTAAAGATTAATTGCTTGCTGATACGTCCAACTTAGCCAAGGTAATAGAGCTTTAAGATCAGCAGCTTCAACCGTAGCGCCACACCAAATTCTCAAGCCTGCAGGCGCATCGCGATAAGCGCCAATATCGTAAGCAACGCCGGCTTTATCTAACAACTTAATCATATTTTTTACTTGGTCAGCGGTCGCTTTTAACGTAAAACAAACGCTGGTATTAGAAAGTGTTTCTGTTGTTTGCGCGAGAAAATCAATCCAGTCATTTTCCGCAACAAACTTTTGTAACACAGCTAAATTTGCGTTGGAACGCGCGATAGTTTCTTTCACACCGCCGATAGCGCGTACCCAATCCAGCGCATCCAAATAATCCGAAACCGCCAACATAGAAGGTGTATTAATGGTTTCACCTTTAAAAAGACCTTCCACAAGCTTGCCGCCGCTGGTCATGCGGAACAATTTCGGCATTGGCCAAGCTGGCTTATAAGACTCCAAACGCTCAACCGCGCGTGGACCCAAAATCAACATGCCGTGAGCACCTTCACCACCCAGCACTTTTTGCCAGCTGAACGTAATCACATCTAATTTATCCCACGGCATATCCATCGCGAACACCGCAGAAGTTGCATCACAGATGGTCAAGCCTTTACGATCGGCCGGAATCCAATCGCCATTGGGTACTTTTACGCCAGAGGTAGTGCCGTTCCACGTGAAGATAACATCGTTATCAAAATTCACTTTCGTCAAATCAGGCAGCAAACCGTAATCAGCTTCATGTGCATTTACTTTTAATTTTAATTCCTTAGTGGCATCGCTCAACCAACCATTACCGAAAGATTCCCATTGCAGAATGTCCACTCCACGCTGACCAAGCAATGACCACATTGCCATTTCAACCGCACCCGTATCTGAACCAGGCACTACACCAACGCGATAACCAGCAGGCAAACCTAAAAGTTCAGCCGTATCTTCACAGGCGCGTTGTAATGCAGCCTTACCAATAGTAGAACGGTGCGAACGACCAAGCGTAGAAATATCTAACTGATCCAAACTGTAACCTGGACGCTTACTGCAAGGGCCGGATGAAAAATTAGGATTGTTGGGCTTTTGTTGCGGTTGAGTGGTCTGGGCTTGCATGTTAATCCTCAAACTAAATGGTGGTAAATGACGCACTTACAAAGACCCAAGTGCGCTTAAGATGGATTGCATCCCACAAAATGCTAATAATATCTGTAGGACAAACCCAAAAAATTTAGAGGGCCGATTATGCCAGCTATGCACAAAATAACCTAGCCGTGAAAAACAGCAAAAAAATAAGAATCTGAAGCACTAACTCGCTTCACGATTAGCAAATACAGACTTTAATTATTTTTGTTCGATTCAGGTTTAATATCTCCGCAATCGCTCGACAACCATTTCCCGGATTGTTCTGCATGGAACGTTTCCGTGTGGTCCCCCATCGTTGTCTTGAAAGTTGCATGACCGGTATAAGCTTTGGGGCTTTGGAAGGTAATAATACTTTCTCCTTGTGAGGGCGGCTCACCTTGACAGGTGTAAGTAACCTTTACGACATTAGCGGATAACTGGGTAAGTTTATTTTCACACCCACCACTTTGCTCTGGCAATTCACCGCGATTGATTTCTTCCTGCGTAAGGCATTCTTTTACCATAGTGCCATCTTTAAATAACTGCATGCCTTTACTCGCCATATCCAAACCACTATCAGTGACTTTAATGCCCTGCGCGCCCATCATGTCCTCAAGCATTTTACGTTGCTCTGGCGGCAAATTAGCAAATTGTTTCTTCATTGCATCCAGGCTCTTTGCTAACTGTTCTTGCTGGGCTTTTTGCTCAGCATTGGCAGTAGCGCCATCCATTTTCATGGTGTACTCCCATAAACCTGGTTTCATATCAACATGTGCAGCCTGCGCATTAAAACTGATGACTGACGTAATAATTAGACTAGCTAGGATAGAAAGTTTCATGCAAGTATTCCGTATGGTGTTAGGTTAATTCAACGCTGGCAACTATATACTGACTACGACAATTTAGTCACCCAAAAGCTCAACCAAAGAGCAGAATTGCCCAGCGTAAACGCTTGCCATTTTAGACATTGAGGAAGGAAATTCACGCTTCTGAACAGTAGCTGGCATAAGTGTTGCTGAAGTATATTTTGAAGAGATAAAGCCTCCTTATCCTGCTAGTTTTAGCGGGAACGACCTAATTTAGGACATAAAATGAAGAGCAGCAGCAATACAATTGCACACTCGAATTCCCAGGGCGCACCAAACACTGGCAAAAATAAAATGCTAGACGATACATTTACTAGCCTCTTTCGTCAGCGCCAGGACGTTTTCATGCTGCTCAAGCAATTGATTCAGATGATTAAGGCAGTGCAGCGCCATAGAGGGATGAGCATGGGGTTACTTGGAGGGAACAACCATTTTCACGATGACTTTTCAAAATTACAGTATCAATTGGCGAATCGTTTACAACTATTTATGGCCTTCGCAACCCAAACACAAGGGTTCCTGTCTACCCGCGATCAAGAAAATTTATGTAGCTCCTGGTTAACGATTAGCCATGACTGGCAAGAAGATTCTGTCATTGATAATTATGAACTCCATTGCCACCTTATTGAGCATCTTTTAACCCTTGTTGCCAGGCTTGCTAAACATCTGGAAGACCCAATGAGCGCTTTAATAGTGAGCGATGCAAAACCAATGCATCTGCAGACCACGGGAACACGTCACCCAAATCGCCTTAAGCAACTCGAAGTATTACATTTTTCAACGCGTCTTATGCCAGCGGTTACCGAACAAATTGGTCGCATTCGTGCGCTGGCAACTTACGTAACCGCTTTAGGTTTTTGCGATACCGATTATGCCAGCAAGCTGCGTTACGTCATTCAATGCACTCGCGTCAATAATGAAAAATTACGTCATCAAGCTAAGCGCATGGAAACTATTTTAGAAAAAGAGTCGCCATTACTCAGCCCATTAAAAAGCTACGAAATCAAACTAACGTTTTTATTGAACATGGTTGAACAAGATGTCTTAAAAGAAAATGGTGCAATAGCCACTGACAGCAATCGCTTGTATGAAATCGCCACCAACATTATTGATATGTATCTGCATATTGTCGATGAGGGTATGAAAATACTAGAACAATGGCATCAAAATGAAATTGAAAACTGGCTAATTCCTCCTATCTAATGATAAAACACGCTATCAATAGCTTGCCATAAAATTTACAAGACCTACAATACGAACAATTTCTTATTGTAGGCATTACCAATGCGGAACCATTTCTTTACAGCGGCCTTTTTACTTTACGCTTTTAATGCAATGGCAGAGAGCGATTCAACAAATCACTCTAAAGACCAAATGCAAAAGTGCATGGAAACAAGTGTATCTCGTGCCGATGAGTCAATGACAATTAAAGCATTGAAAGAAGCCTGCAGCTTATTATTGCAACAGGGAAACCATACTGACGCAAGTGAAAATGCAATTCCCACTGATGTAAGCACTGAAGATACGCCCCAAGAGCAGACAAAGAATGCTCCAAACTCAGAAAAAACACCCCAATTAGAAAATACACCTGTCCCGACCACCGGCGCAAAAAATAATAATGTAGCAACCACTCCAGCACATTTACTCAAAGATCGCTTGGCGATGGAAGCACTCAATCGCTCCAATCGCTTTATTCTTACACCCCACAAACGCAACTTTCTATTGCCAGTCAGTTATAGCAGTGCACCTGACAGTGACCCCTATCGCAACATAGATCCAACCTTCACAGATTTAAATCACACCGAAGCTGAATTACAATTAAGTGTAAAAATTCTGTTACGTGAAAATATTTTTGATAAAAATGGACATTTATATTTGGGATACACCAATCATTCATTGTGGCAAGTATATAACCGTCGCGCGTCCGCCCCGTTTCGTGAAACTGATCATCAGCCAGAATTAATTTTAAGTTTTACCAACGATTGGGAAATTTTTGGTTTTCGCAATGCCGTTAATGAAGCGATTATTAATCATCAATCTAATGGTCAAACCGGGTTGCTATCGCGCAGCTGGAACCGAATCATGTTCACTTCAGTATTTGAAAAAGGCGATTTTGCACTCACAGCTAACCCTTGGTATCGGTTGCCAGAAAGCAAAGCAGAATACCCAGGCGACCCACACGGCGACGATAACCCGGACATCAATAAGTACATGGGGCACTTTGAGCTTTCCGGTGCTTATAAATACAATTCAGATATTTTTAGTGTGCAGATACGCAACAATTTACACAGTGAAAATTATGGCGCTGTTGAGTTAGGTTGGACATTTCCGGTAACGCAAACGATGCGCGGATTTATCGATTATTTTGATGGTTATGGCCACAGCTTGATTGATTACAACTCTCATCAACGGATAGTTGGCTTAGGGATTATTTTTACAGATTTATTTTAAATACGGTGTGTTAGCAATAAGTTTAGCCGTGGCACCAGAGCGCGATTAATTTGCGAATTTCTTCTGCCGCAGATGGGGACACATCAATAATATTAAACCCCGTCCAATGTTTACCATTTTCATCTGCATTCCGCGTCCACAAACAATCTACCACTAGCTGTAAAACTTGATTGTCTTCAGGTAAATGCATATCTACTTCGTATAGCGTATCTTCTTCAAGCGCTATATCACCTACGACCATCAAGCCATTCACATGGATATTTACCAATCGCCCAAGATAAATATCGCGCAAACTATCATACACATCAACGCTGCAATTAATGATATGACGTTGGAGTGAGCGATCATTATCATACGCCGATAGGTCACCCATTTGAAAGTTCCAAGGTTGAATTATCTACACGGCTATTCAGTGTTTGATAAATATTTTCCAAAGCACGCTCGAAGAATGGTTTAGTGCTGCCAGCAATTACTCGTGCATTTCCTGTCATTATATCTCGCGCCAATTGCAAGCCTGCAATCAGAGATACTTTTCTACCTTGTTGATCAACCATCATGTAATGATTAGTTTTTTGATTGTACCAAGCCACTTTTAAACGTTTGCTGCCTTCAAATTCAAACCATGTTCCAAATTCAATCATTTTCAAACTATCAACAATTTTGGTTTCTTCCAAGGTTTGCGGTGCCACAAACTCTTCTGACTGGCCTGCTTTTTCCGCCGCCATATTTTCTAACTTTGAACGCATAGGCTCGGGAGCAGCCTCAGCTTTACGACTTTGTAACGCCATTTTTTGTAATGCTAAAACTGCATCCAAAAGTTTCCTACCTTTTGCTTGTTCATAACCAATGGTTTCAAAACCCTGCTCTATTGTCGCAATTAATTCCACCTGTTTTTCCATCTGCAACATTTTGTCAACTTGTAAGGTTTTTGGCTCAAGACTCCACAACAACTCATCAATGACATTGACAGCACGCAACCAAGACTCCGAATTTTCGCCATAACGCAACAATAAAAATGATAAATAATCAGACCATGGTTGCAACAGTAACAATAATACGACCGAAGGCATTTCGCGACCATCGGTACGGCTGCGTACGGCTGTATTAACCTGCACTTTTGCCTCACGCAATTTCTCTTCGCCTTGCGCTTTCTCTAATGCCCGTCGCTCCATCAATTCCTGACGACGCGCTACATTGTGTGTGTAAGCATTAAAATCAATTAATAATTCAGCAAAAAGACGCACATCATTTTTGAATTCTTCTAATAAACGAAATACAGTGACTTTAATTTTGGTAAAAATATCAAATTGATCGTTGCCATCATTGCCGACCCAACGAACGCCGGATTCGGCCAAACTATTCAATAACACGCGTGCCGGATGTTCTGGCTGCTCAAAAAAGTTTTTATCAATAAATGCAATTTTCAAAAAAGGTGTGTGTAAATAACTGAGCAAGGCTTTTACAGAATTGGGTAGATGTTCATCCGATAACATGTACTCAAACAACATACCCACCAAATCAATTGTTTGCATATCATCAGTTTCAACAGCACCATTTTCATTTTCACTGGCGATCTGTTGCATCATCTGCTGGCTAACTTCATGTACCGGTTGCGGAACAAGAGTCAGCACATTTCCGACAACATGATTTTCAAATGCTTGATGTGTAGCCGTGTAAGCACGAGCCTGCATATTGTCCAGTACGCCCACTATTTGCTG
>JAYTSJ010000005.1:0-5633 GCA_043745725.1 Gammaproteobacteria bacterium
GCTTGATCAATAGCGTTGGTAAGTTCGTGTTTATCAACTTCTGAAACAATATCAAACGACGGCATAAATTTACCTCAGGGTCTTTTATAGACTTAAAAAATAGACTTAAAAACTAGTAATATTAAACAATGTTGCAAATGCAATGACGCCCACGCAAAACAACAATGAGCGCGAATACAGTGGAATACTTGATTTCACAAGCGCAAAAGAATAAGCCGGCTCTATTTGCGGGCTCAATGTTAGCCCAACCAAATCTTCTAGCACATCTTGCGCTTCTACATTTGCGTCTGTTTCTTTCATTACATCTTCAGAATATTTTTTTGCTCTAGCTTCTGCGGTTTGCATGTAATCATCGGCTGCTTTTATATGAATATCAGTTGGTGCACTTAAGGCACCGCGCAAACAATTATTTAAAATAGTGACGGATGAGCTTTGCGTATCCAAAAAACTTTCACGCCATGGGCAGCTATCAAAATTACCCACAAACGCCCAGGTTAATCCCATTAAGCGCACAGCGGGCAATTCAATTAGCCACAACCATTTGTCAGCCAATTGTGCATCCACCGTATTGGGCACTGTGTACTCTCGATACAGCACACTTAAACGATATAACAATGCACCTATAGCACCGGCGATAAAAAACCAAAACAACACGGCAAATGTACGCTCAAAACCACGGTAACTAATTACTTTGAGCGCTTGTGTATGCAATGTTTTCCAATCGCTGATATCACTATCATCGTCATTTAAATTAACATTGCCACGTAACTCAGCGATGATTTTACTAGCCACTACGGTATCGCCACGTGTTGCGGTAATAATGTAGTTATTCACATCAGCCACAAAATTTCCACGTCCTAAACTGTAAAGCAGTACAGGTACGTAAATAAAAAATAAATAAGGCGATGGACCATGCTCTCTATCATCCCAGATACTAATCGCTAAAATACTAACAACTAACAGGCCAAGAGGAATAACCAGCACTAATATCATCGGGAGCAACGGGGTAGATGATGCAGCGGGTAATGCACGCGACTTATTTAATAAACCTACGAACCAACCATCATGCTGTAAAACAGTACCAAAGGTTGTTAAGTGGACAATGGCCAATACCGCAATCAAACTCAAAAAAATCATATGCTACTCGCTGGTGAGTAAAGAATGGAAACGCGCCCAATCAAACGCGGAACCAGGATCGGTTTTTCGCTCTGGTGCAATATCACTATGACCAACAATGCGCTCAGGCGTAATTTTAGGGTAAGTCGCCAATAATTTGCGAGTTACTTCTGCCAAGGCAGTATATTGATTATCAGTGTAAGCAATATTATCGCAACCTTCCATTTCAATGCCGATACTATAATCATTACAATTTTCAATATTGTTAAATGCTGAAGCTCCTGCATGCCAGGCCCGCTCGGTGAAAGCGACAAATTGCGTGACATTCCCTAAACGGTCAATAAAAAGATGCGCTGAAACTTTCAGCTCAGCAATAGTTTCAAAATAGGGATGAAGCGAAGGATCTAGCTGATTGCAGAAAAAAGCCGCAACAAACCCAGTGCCGAATTCACCGGGAGGTAGGCTAATATTATGGATAACAAGAAGGCTAATCTCTTGCCCTAACGGGCGCTGGTTTGCATTGGGGGACGGGCATTGCACCGCATTTGCCAACCAACCATCGACTGAAATCACTGGAAGTACCCACCTATCAAATCAAGTGGGCATGATAAACCTTGGGAAAGCGCTTTGCACCCCAAACAAACACTAACATGTTACTTAGATTGAAGCAGCGCCATCTATTTGCACGCCACTTTATCTATTTGCACGCAAATTGCCTATCACCGCTTCTAACGCGCGATCAAACAACATACCGTCATCCAACAAATGTAAACGGCCCGACTTAAGCGCTAACGCCAAACTCATGCGTGTCTCTTCTGCGACTTTCATACCTGAACGATTTACAAAGATGTATTTTCCGGTAGCACGAATAATTGCAGCTAAACGGCAGCGAAACTTTTGACCATCGTCACTTTGCATTTCAAACCAACTGCCTTGGGTGATATTACTCACTAAACCTAAATGTTGATCGCCTTCAGGTAATTCATTTTCCACCGCACCAACAACATTCTGCTCGCTACTAACAACAAAAGTTTCCAGCGATGCTAGTGAGGTGTCTTTTTCAATTGATGGCTCTACTGCTGGCTCTACCACTGCAGCAACATCTTGAGTAGCTTTTACAAGAACAGCTACCGGTTTCGCTTCAGCGATTGGTGTTGGCGCTGCAGAGATAATCGTTGGTTTTACAGCATGCGTGATACTATTTACTGCTACGCCACTAACAACAGGACTGACATTAATGAGTGCAGCCACAGGAGGATTAACGGGTTGCGCAACCTCTGGCGCCTTAGGCACAGCACGTAACCGCATTAAATGTAACGCTTCTAATTGTTTAAATAATTGCGTGGTTTCAAATGGACTGTAAGAAATCTCCTCCAAACCATGACGCAATTTTTGTAACAGCTCTGGCACCAACTTTAATAAACCTTGACGATTTTCTTTGTTGAGAGGGGCCGTTAAACTCCACACTAACTGTTGTGCTGTGCGAATTCCCACTTGCCACTCGTCACTGTCTACACCTTGTTTTAACGCTGTAATAAATAATACGTTACCCCAAGCATCACGCAATAATTTTTGCGCAGGCGCAGGCAAATCATGACCAGAGGTAACGCGATTTAAAATCGCATCCACTTGCCCGCGGGCGCGCTCAGTTTTTGCCTTGCCATCTTCTGCATCAATAGTCCGCTGTTCCAAAATTTGTGCACGACGCTTATCCTTTTCAAGAAAAGCGCGGAAATCCGTTAACAAATTATTGAAAATACCCATGTCGGCTTCAAAATCCGACAAAATAGTTTGTACCGTTGCTTCCATCTTGTTGTACAAACTATCTTTGCGTTGATTTTCTTCACTACTTTCTTGCCAACCCAATGCCGACATTGCCATTTCATTTAACAAACGCCGCGCGGGATGACCACCTTTACTAAAAAAAGATTTGTCGGCAATAGCAACTTTAACCATAGGGAGTTGCAAGCGACCTATCAACGCCTTCATCGGCGCAGCTAAATTACGATCATCCAAAATAAAATCAAACATCATGCTGACGAGATTAATAATATCGTCGTCAACCTGATTAATAGCTGGCGCAGGCTGATTGGGTGCAGTGGGATGCAATAAACTTTTTAGCAATTCGCGCACATTTAAGTGTGCAGAGTTTGCGGATGCAGCAGCAGTATTAAAACTATTTTGATGTTGTGCGAGCGATAAAATTTTTACCAGCTCTTGACTGGCAATTTCCTCACCCGTATTACGTTGCATAGGCGCGGCATTACGTGACCCCAACAAATCACGCAAGGTATGCAAAACTTGACTGGTTTGATCATCATAAGAGGCAGGACTAGAAGCCGCTTGTGCGCTACTTGAAGATCCTCCAGAGCTCAGGGTACTACCCCCATAATTCGCCGAAATACCTGCACCGTAATGATTAGCTGCAGCAGGGGACTCAGTACGCTTGGGGCGAGCGTCCGACTTTAATGACGGCATTATGTTTGCGTCAATTAATGATTGATTGAGCGCTTTAAATAACCCACCCAAGTTGGTCATTATCATGTTATCGAATAACTTAAGCAGTACTAGTTTAGCTTTAACATCAATATCTAAACTTTTTGAAGCTTCATTAAAAGCATTGCAGATTACATCAACACCCAGCGGGTTATTTTTTTGATAAACCTTGATTGGAACTAAATGGTCAATACGCAACGTCAAATGCTGAATAGCTTCGGCATATTGTTCATTGGCTTTATTGATCATCGCGTCAATCGCCACCATCTCTTCAAGATCATCATTTTTGACGAGCGACAAATCATCCAGCGAAAACTCTTTGTTTTCTCCTGCAATTTCATCGCGGTAAGCTGTGTGGTCCAAGAGTTGTGCAAAACGGATATCAATGCTGCGAAAAAAGGTAGTTTCCATCGCCCTACGACGTAAGCGTACTTCGCGCATGGAGTCGAAATATAGATTTTGCTCATGGTTGTTCTTGGCTTTATCCGCCAACTCAAACATGGCGTCATCTACCTTATCAAACAAATCACGCAGCAACCCTTGTAGCTGCTGACGCGCCTTGTCACGCAATGAGTGCATTGCAGCAGGTAACCGAGCAAGAACGATAGGTACAGGGGCGCCTGAATTTCTTTCGGGCTTCAACTGTACAACATTATTTTGCTCAGAGCGGGCTTGGTCTGCGCGGGGCTGTTCTGACATGATAATCACCACCCAAAAAAACTTTACAACTTGAGTATAACTAAACCTCTCACTCTCTCTAGTGGTAAATGTTGAATGCGAGAGCTATATCACAATTAGGAATAGCTAGTATTTTTTCTTATATCTTTTGACGCCACTTTTTTCTGTAGCTTTAACTAAGCGCTATAAACATAATCTCTAAACATGACAGCGAATGCTCAAATAATCATTTCACCTCCAAAAATACTATCGGGTATCATGCACATCCCCACAATATAATGACATCACTATGATTCACGCCTTCACTAAAGACATTCCACACCTCATTAATAGCATCGCTAACAATGTTAAAGCGGCGTTAATCGAAGATATAGGCACGGGCGATATCACCGCCCAATTAATTCCAGCTACACAACAAACAACAGCAACCGTTATTACTCGTGAAGATTGTATTTTTTGCGGCCGAGATTGGGTAAACGAGGTGTTTAGGCAACTTGACCCCAGCGTGACTATAAAATGGTTTGTAGATGACGGCCAGGCAGTAACCGCCAACACCATATTATTTAGCTTGAGCGGCACTGCCCGCAGCCTACTTACCGGTGAGCGCACTGCGCTTAATTTTGTACAAACACTCTCAGGCACAGCAACCACCAGCAATGACTACGCTCAACTGGTTGCGCATACGTCGGTCAAACTATTAGACACCCGTAAAACCCTACCCGGCCTGCGTGATGCGCAAAAATACGCTGTGGCGTGCGGAGGTTGTCATAATCATCGCATTGGTTTATACGATGCGTTTCTCATCAAAGAAAACCACATCGCAGCCAGTGGCGGAATCGCCAATGCTGTTGCCACCGCTCACAGTATCGCACCGGGAAAACCCGTTGAAGTGGAAGTAGAAAATATGGAAGAGCTAGATCAGGCACTGATGGCAGATGCCGATATCATCATGCTCGATAATTTTACGCTGGAGGATATGTACGCCGCAGTTGCTATCAATAAGCGAAAGGCAAAACTTGAAGCGTCTGGCAATGTAACGGAACAAACCCTAGCCGCTATAGCTGCGACCGGAGTTGATTACATTTCGTTAGGTGCACTGACTAAACATTGTAGAGCGGTGGATTTGTCGATGCGGATAATTATTTAGCCCTGAAAAACGAATTTCACACTGACAATAACAGGCATACAAAAATAACCGCATCCATTTTTTGAAATTAAATGCGGCTGCCGCCATCAACACATTAATTTGATCACCCGCAAAACCTTTTAGGTAATTTCGATTCAGTCGGTGATCTGATTTTAGATGACCAATAACAGGTTCTATCCCTGCACGCTTTCTAAAT
>JAYTSJ010000006.1:0-2484 GCA_043745725.1 Gammaproteobacteria bacterium
GCAGCATGCTGCTCTTTCATACGCGTGCGTGCAATATGGGTATAAATTTGTGTTGTTGATAAATCACTGTGACCCAACAACATCTGCACCACCCGTAAATCAGCACCGTGATTTAAAAGATGGGTTGCAAATGCATGCCTAAGCGTGTGTGGCGACAAAGGTTTTTCAATACCTGCTACTGTAGCCCAATGCTTGATGCGATGCCAAAAAGTTTGTCGTGTCATCGCCTGCGCCCGAGTACTAGGGAATACTATCTCATTAGGCAAATTATTCAGCAACTCTGGCCTGGCTTCACGGAAATATCGCGCCAGCCACATTGCGGCTTCCTCACCCATGGGAATTAAACGCTCCTTACTACCCTTACCTATTACTCGTATCACATTTTGCCGTAAGTTTATTTGCGGCATAGTAAGGCTTACTAACTCAGTCACTCGCAGACCACACGCATACAAAACCTCAAGCATAGTGCGATCGCGTAGCCCTATTGGATCATTCAGCCCTGGAGCTGAGAGTAAATTTTCGACATCAAGTTCCGTTAAAGATTTTGGTAGTGAACGCGGAAGCTTTGGGCTTTTAACGATTGCCACGGGATTTTCTGTTATTGCACCCTCGCGTAGCTGGTAGCGATAGAAGCCTCGCACACAGGAAAGAAAACGCGCCGTTGATCGACTAGACAGCTTTCGCTCATGACGCACTGCCAAATAACTCAACAATGTTTGCGCATCAACCTGTAACAAGCGAAGACTTTGTGACACCAACCACTGTGCAAAAAGTGTTAAATCCGTTCGATAAGACTCAAGCGAGTTTTTACTTAAACCTTTTTCCATCCATATCGCATCTAGATAAAGAGCAATAACAGATTCTTCCTGCGGCGAAAGTAACAATGGAGTTTGAAGTTGAGCGTTATTCACAAGAAGACCTCAACCAATCAAAAGTAAAATAAAAATCCGAAAACAGAAACGAAAAAGCCAGAATGGTCACCCACTCTGGCTTTCGGTTAATTCGGCAAGTTAATAACCTTATTTAACCAATTTTTCTTTAATACGAGCAGCCTTACCAGTAAGGTCGCGCAAGTAGTAAAGTTTGGCTTGACGCACATCACCACGACGCTTCAAGGTAATGCTTTCAATTTGGCGACTGTGCGTTTGGAATGTACGCTCAACACCTACACCATGAGAAATTTTACGTACAGTGAACGCAGAGTTAAGGCCGCGAGTACGAATGGCAATAACGATGCCTTCGAATGCTTGCGAACGTACACGCTCACCTTCTTTTACGATTACTTGTACAACTACTGTATCACCTGGTGAAAACTCAGGGATATTGGTTTTCAGTTGTTCGCTTTCCAGCGCCTGAATAATTGGATTTGTCATTGATATTCTCCTAAGAGTCTATAGCTTCACAGCTAGAGTTTGTCGTTATCAAGGTCCCGACGATATTCCGTCAACAGCTTTTGCTGTTCCTCGGTTAAATTTATTGCAAGCAATAAATCTGGCCTTTTCAGCCGTGTTCGCCCTAACGCTTGTTGTAAGCGCCAGCGCCGAATATGTTCATGGTTACCTGACATAAGTACATCTGGAACCCTCATGCCTTCAAATTCTTCAGGCCGAGTGTAATGCGGGCAATCTAGCAGGCCCGCGGTAAATGAATCTTGTTCTGCCGACTGTGCGTGCCCTAAAGCACCTGGTAGCAAACGTGTTATGGCATCTATCAACACCATTGCCGGCAGCTCACCGCCACTTAAAACATAATCACCGATAGACCACTCTTCATCGATAACCGTATCTAACAAGCGCTCGTCTATACCTTCGTAGCGCCCTGCAATCAAAATCATGTTGCTGTAATTTGACAGTTCAACAACTCCAGCTTGATTTAGCGTTCTACCTTGCGGTGACAAATAAATAACTTTTGCTGCAACTCCAGCCCATTCTTTGGCAGCCACAATGGCATCGCGCAAAGGCTGCACCATCATCACCATACCCGGACCACCACCAAAGGGGCGATCATCAACGGTTGAATGACGATCATGAGCAAAATCACGCGGAGTCCATGTTTTGAGCTCCACTAAACCTTGCTTGAGTGCTCGGCTGGTAATACCAAAATCAGCAATAGCACTAAACATGTTGGGGAAAATTGAGATGACCGCAATTTTTAACGGCGATCTGTCTGTTTGTGGTTGATCGTTCACCACAGCCCCTCAATAATATGCAAAATCTTTTATTTAAAACTCAGGATCCCAGTCAACCAGTATCTCACCAGCAACTAAATCCACAGAAAGTACAAATTGTTCAGGGACATAAGGAATTAAACGTTCGCGTTGATCAATACTGGCAGCATCCGCCAATACAACCAATACGTCATTGGCACCTGTTTCAAGCATTTTATCTACAACACCCAAGCGCTGACGCGTACCTGAGAATTGAGTAAACACTATCAAACCCTCTAGCTGACTCCAGTAATATTCACCGTCATCCAGCTCAGGTA
>JAYTSJ010000007.1:0-10701 GCA_043745725.1 Gammaproteobacteria bacterium
TTAGTGTAAACCTGTAAAGATTTAGGTGCCGAAGCTACGCCAGTGCTTGAATCATTAGCAACTGACCCTACTGCACCTGCAACATAATTAGCCGCAGCAATTGGAGTGACGCTTTGAGCATGTTGCGCAGGGGTAAAACTTTGATGTGTAATATGTGTTTGTAATAAACGAATTGCACTTAACAAGGTGCTTTGGTATTGCGCGTCATTGTGGCTCAATGTGCCATCTAATAAACGATCACTTGCACGCCGCTGAGCGTCGGTTGATAAAGAGTCTCCAGCAATGTCTAATGGGTCTCCTTCTACACCACCTGCAGAAGTTTTGGAATCAGAATCACTGCTAGGAACAAAGCGTAAGTTTGGTAAAAAATTTTGTTGAATTAGGTATTGATTGAGTTCCTGATAGAGGCCATTTAGCTGACTAATGACTTCCTGATCAAAAATTTTATAACCAATTAATTTTATTTTAGTATCCACATCCAAACTGAATAATACCTTGCGCAAAGCCTCACAAAATTGCACTGGACTGGCTGGGTTGCTGCGGTCGTCCGGCCTTTCACCATCATTCAATAAAGCCAAACGCTGTTGCAGAAACCATAAATATTCCGCACAAAAATTCTCAGCACGATGCGTAATAGAAGTAATGGCGATTGTTTCTTCGAGGTCTGAATGTTCAACCAATGACAATATGTCGCCAGTAAAACGTTCTTCACCAGTCAACGTATTAAGAGTTTTATTTTTAAATTTAACGAACCCATTAGCCAGATTCTGCGAATATTCTTGCTCTGCAGGTTCTTGAACGGCGGCAATTAGATTGCGAACTTCAAGCAATGCGACTTGTTCTTTATTAGATTTTGCCCGATCCGCATGCTCTAAAATTTGCTTACACCACAACCGCCAGAAATTAGGAAATACACGAGCGGCAAAGCCACGGGTTAAATCACGGCACTGTTTGAGATGTTGAATGACTACTTGTTCAGTCATTGGTGCAATAGTTTGGCTCATGCGATTTTTTGCATCTGCCCCGAAAGCCCCTTGTTCTTGCATATTCTTTCCTATTTTTTTATCCGTAATGCTCATGATCCTACCATCCAACTATGGGTAATTCTTCGTGAGTTAGTGGTAAAATCATACACAAATTGTATTAACCAGCCACACACAAGCCTGCCGCAATTCTAACATCTTCTAACAAATTGAACACAAAATGAGTCACGCACCAGTCGTCCTAATTCAAAAAAAAATCACAATAGCAGCGCCAAATCTTCATATAGCATAACTATAACAACACAAGCGCCGCACCAAAACGACACAAAATGCAATGCGTGAGCACCAATTCAATACAAAAATGGCTTGGTAGCACAGTAAAATTTCTTACTTGTATTGAGCAACCCAAAGCAATTAACCGCATAAAGTCACTTTTTTATACACTTGGTACTTAAATTGCCTAATCCTTGATGTACACGAGTAATCACTGATCCGCACTCTGAGTGGTTTAGAATATTCGACTGTTTATAAATTCGACAGTACATAAATAGAAAGCTAGGGTTCCGATTATTTGGCTAATAGCCAAATAATGACTGGTCCGAGAGCTTTCGACCCCAGCAGCCGATTATTAGGCCAATGAGGTTACACGGCGGGATAAAAGCCCGGGAGATGATGGCCTACAAGCCTGTTTGTAAACCTCATTAATGACTTATTAAATAGAGTCAAAATTTGAGTGTTGAACAGATTTAATCGCCAGAGTGCTCCCGATCCCATAAAAACCGTTGTAACTTACAAAAACCGCTGGAGGTTTACCATGCTAAATGCCGTTGTTGTCAATTTATTCAAAAAATCACTCGCAAACCGCTTGTTTATAAAACTTCTTCTCACCCTGAGCCTTTCACTTTCGGCAGCCCTTGCCTCTGCTGAACCTTTTAAAGTCTGTTGGTCCATTTATGTTGGCTGGATGCCATGGGGCTATTCCGTTGAACAAAAAATTATTGATAAGTGGGCAAAAAAATACGGTATCGAAATTAAAGTTGTACAAATTAACGATTACGTTGAATCCATTAACCAATACACCGCAGGGCAATTTGATGCTTGCGCAATGACCAACATGGACGCCCTCACCATTCCTGCCGCTGGTGGTGTTGATAGCACCGCATTAATAGTTGGTGATTTCTCCAACGGTAACGATGCCGTCATCTTAAAAGGCGACAACAAATCTCTGAAAGATATTAAAGGCCAAAATGTAAACCTCGTTGAATTAAGTGTGTCGCATTATTTATTAGCGCGCGCGTTAGAAAGCGTCAAACTCAAAGAAACAGACGTGAAAGTTGTTAACACATCGGATGCCGATATGGTCGCCGTTTATGGCACTAAAGGAGTTACCGCCGTCACCACCTGGAATCCGTTGGTGGGAGAAATAATGAAGCAACCGCACAGCAGTAAAGTATTTGATTCATCACAAATTCCTGGCGAAATTATGGATTTGTTCGTGGTAAACACGGCAACGCTAAAGAAAAATCCTGCACTTGGAAAAGCACTCGTCGGCGCCTGGTATGAAATTATGGGCTTGATGAGTTCAAAAGAAAAAGCCGGTATAGTTGCACGCACCGCTATGGCAACTGCATCTAGCACTGATCTTGCAGGTTTTGAATCTCAACTCGCCACCACTAAAATGTTTTATACCCCAGTCTCAGCTGTTGATTTCACCAAAAGCGATGCGCTCTTAGCCACCATGAAAAAAGTAGCTGAATTTTCTTTCGCACACGGTTTATTAGGTGAAGGTGCTACAAATGCAAGTCGCGTTGGTATTGAGGGACCTAAAGGTGTTTATGGCGATCCAAAAAATGTAAAACTGCATTTTGATCCAACCTATATGCAAATGGCTGTTGACAATAAACTTTAAGTATTTTTAGGCATGAAGGCGAATAGCAAAGCATAGCTATTCGCCTTCAACACCAATAATAAGCTGGAAAAAAATATGAAAAGGTTAATAAACCTCACACCGACCAAGCCCACAAAATTTTTATTAGGCCTTTTGCCTTTTTTGATAATATTTTTAATTTACTTATTCGCATCTGAGGCACGTCTTGCTGAAAACGCGACCGATAAATTATTGCCAGGTTTTATGCAAATGGGGGAAGCGATAAAAACCTATGCATTAGAAGCCAGCAAACGCACTGGCGAATATTTATTTTGGGAGGATACGTTTAGTAGTTTAAAACGTTTAGTCCTCGGCATTAGTATTGCCGCCATTTTTGGTTTTGTATTGGGGCTATTAACGGGGGCTATTCCTGGTCTGCATGCTCCCTTCGCGCCATTACTAACCGTAGTTTCACTCGTGCCACCTATGGCATTACTGCCTATTCTATTTATCGTTTTTGGTTTAGAAGAATTATCAAAAGTTGCGCTCATTGTAATTGGTGTTGCGCCTTTTATTGCACGCGATATTCAACGCTGCGCACAAGAAATCCCACAAGAGCAAATCATTAAAGCGCAAACGCTCGGTGCATCTTCATGGCAAGTTTTATTGCGTGTCTATGTTCCGCAATTATTACCACGCTTAATTAACGCGGTGCGCTTATCGCTCGGTTCTGGCTGGTTGTTTTTAATTGCCGCAGAAGCTATCGCCTCCACTAATGGCTTGGGCTATCGAATTTTTTTAGTGCGTCGCTATATGTCTATGGATGTGATACTTCCTTATGTTGCATGGATTACTATGCTTGCCTTTTTATTGGATTGGATACTTGCAAAATCCAGCAAAAAATTATTTGCGTGGCACTATCAATAATAAATACTGTCAACAATAAACACGAGCCATAAAAAAAGTGCAATAGTAAAAACGGGCAATAAAAATTTGCAATAAAAGCCGGTTCAGGAATCTATCGAATGAATACATCTACACCCTTAATAAAAGCCAATAACTTGTGGAAGAAGTACGGTAGCAATGTTGTACTAGAACGCCTAAATATCACAGTGAATGCGGGTGAATTTATTACCATGGTAGGAACATCCGGCTGTGGTAAAAGTACTTTTTTAAAAATGTTGCTTGGCATGGAGGAACCCACCTCCGGGAAATTATTATTGGATGGAAAACAAATCCCCAACGAGCCAGATCAATCGCGCGGAATTGTATTCCAACAGTACTCTGTGTTTCCGCATTTAACGGTATTGGAAAATGTCATTATCGCTCGGGAATTCGAACACTCACCCTTCATTGGAAAATTATTCGGCGGCAAAAAACAACAAGTAATTGATGAAGCTAAATTGCTTTTGGAATCCATAGGATTGACCGCCGCGCTTAAAAAATATCCGCACGAATTATCCGGTGGCATGAAACAACGGCTGGCAATAGCTCAGGCATTAATTCGTCAACCAAGAATATTATTACTCGACGAACCCTTCGGCGCACTCGACCCTGGTATTCGCGCCGACATGCACCAATTAATTTTAAAACTCTGGCGCGAACACAATCTCACTGTGTTTATGGTAACTCACGATTTAAGCGAAGGTTTTTATCTGGGCACAAGGTTATGGGTATTCGACAAATTGCGCCGCGATCCACACGCACCCGAAGCCTATGGCGCCAGTATTACTTACGATCTACCTATTACACGTAACAAAATAATGCCTACTGAACTGCAAACCATACAACTGCAAGAAGCTTAATATTATGAATGCATTTTCTTACTCTACACAAATTCCTGGCAACGGCCACTGGTCATTAGAAGTTCGCCGCGGCCTGCAAATGAAAATTACTGACATTGAAGGCGGTGCCAATGTTGGAATGTTATTTTATAATCCGCGTAATTTATTAGAACGTTACAACGCGCCCGACACGCTTAAATGCCAACACACCTTTAAATTACAGCACGGCAATTGTTTATACTCGGATATGGGACGAATTTTTGCATCTATCACTGAAGACTTTTCTGCAAATGGTGCTGGTAATTGGCACGATACTATTTGCGGCAATAGTAATGTCGCGCAAATAGAAAAAATCTGGGGTGCACGCGATTACCAAAAAGATCGCAACCAATGGTTACAAAATGGTAATGATGCTTTTTTGGTAGAGTTGGCAAAATATGGATTGAATCGTGCAGATATGGCGGCCAACATTAACTGGTTTAGCAAAGTCATTGCTGATGATAATGGCAACATCCAGCTCGATACCAAAAATCATGCTGCAGGTAATAGCCTTACACTGCGTTTTGAAATGGATACGCTGGTACTACTACATGCTTGCCCGCACCCATTAAATAGATCCCAAGCATATCCGTTTAAGCCGGTGCACATAGAGTTAAGTCAGGCAGATACTGTAGCAAATGATGATTACTGTAAAAATTTCTGCCCGGAAAATCAACGCGGCTTTAACAACAATGCACTTTACTATCTTGCAGCAAGTTAAGGCTTGCAACGAGTTAAGGAAAAAATATGTCATTCTCTGAAAAAAAATATTTAACTGAAAGCAAACTATCAGAAAATAATAGTATCGCGCGCCATCATGTCACCGCTGGCGATTATTTTCTTGGTGAAATAAAACAGGGCCAAACTTTTCGCATTGTGGATCTTGAAGGCAATCAAGCTGCGGATGTGTTGTTCTACAACGCTAAAGACCCAAGTGAACGCTATAGTGCAATGGATACTATTCGCACCCAAGGCAATTTATATTTGAGCGCTGGCACAAAATTAATATCCAATACTCAGCGCGAATTATTAGAAATTGTTGCCGACACTTGTGGTCGCCACGATACCCTCGGCGGTGCATGCGCCACAGAAAGCAATACCGTACGTTACAGTTTGGAAAAACGCTGTATGCACGCCTGCCGCGATAGCTGGATGATGGCCATTGCCGAGCATCCGGAATTCAATATCAGTAAACGCGACATTACTCATAACATTAATTTTTTTATGAACGTACCTGTAACAAGTAATGGCGGTCTTACTTTTGAAGACGGCATTTCAGCGCCCGGAAAATATGTGGAACTCACAGCAAAAATGGATATCATCATGCTAATTTCAAATTGCCCGCAATTAAATAATCCGTGTAACGGTTACAACCCAACACCCATTGAAGTTCTGGTTTGGAATTAACTAGACATCAGTGGAAAAATAAATGATTTAATGACTAATAACACAGCTATAGCTCTAAACATGGATTTTCAATTGCATCCGAACTTCAGGGGACGACCTCTGTCGCACTAACCTACAGGACGACCTGTCGGAGATATAATGTTTACCAAAGTTCTTATCGCCAATCGTGGTGCAATTGCTACACGCATTATTCGCACACTAAAAAAATTAAATATTCGCTCTGTCGCTGTTTATGCTGAATCTGATACCGACAGCTTGCACGTTCGCTTAGCCGATGAATCCTATTGTTTAGGTGAAGGTGCCGCAGCACAAACCTATTTAGATCGCAAAAAAATTATTGCCATTGCCAAGCAAGCCGGCGCTCAAGCGATTCACCCGGGCTATGGGTTTTTAAGTGAAAACGCAAACTTTGTGGCCGAATGTGAAGCTGCTGGTTTAATTTTTATTGGCCCAACCGCCGAGCAAATGGTGACCTTTGGTCTAAAACACAAAGCGCGTGAACTTGCCCAAGCTGCAAATGTTCCACTCTGCCCTGGCACGGATCTACTCAAGGATATTAACCACGCCGTTCAAGCCGCTGCAGAAATTGGCTACCCAATTATGCTAAAAAGTACTGCGGGTGGCGGCGGTATTGGCATGCAGCTTTGCAATAGTGAAGCAGAATTGTTGGCCGCTTTTGACAGTGTAAAACGTTTAGGAAAAAATAATTTTTCCGATGATGGTGTATTTTTAGAAAAATTTATTGCCGCAGCGCGTCATATTGAAGTGCAAATATTTGGTGATGGTAAAGGCACTGCAATCGCCATAGGCGAGCGCGATTGCTCCAGTCAAAGACGCAACCAAAAAGTTGTAGAAGAATGTCCCGCACCAAACTTACCGGAAAACCAACGTCAGGCCATGCAGCGCACTGCCGAAAAATTGTTGGCCTCAGTCAATTATCGCAACGCAGGCACCGTTGAATTTATTTACGATGCTAAAGAAAATAAATTCTATTTTCTCGAAGTGAATACCCGCTTGCAAGTAGAACACGGTGTCACTGAAGAAGTCTATGGAGTTGATTTAGTCGAATGGATGTTACGCCAGGCTTCTGGAGATCTGGACACGCTTACAAGATTAGGTAATGCATTAATTGCCAAGGGCCACGCAATTCAAGTACGCGTGTATGCGGAAGACCCCGTACGCGACTTTCAACCCTGCGCAGGTTTATTAAGTAAGGTTACCTGGCCCAGCGAAAAGAACTATTTACGTATTGATCACTGGATCGAAAGTGGTATTGAAGTGCCCGCGTTTTTTGACCCTATGCTGGCAAAAATTATTGTGCATGGAAATTCGCGCGAAGATGCCTTAGCTAAACTTGCTGGCGTATTAAATGAAACAGAACTTTACGGAATAGAAACTAATTTAGGTTATTTGCGCGCTTTGCTAAAAGATGAAACTTTACTACAAGGCCGCATGACTACACGCTATTTAAATCAATTCAGTTACAAACCTGCACGCATTGACGTACTGCAAGGTGGAACTCAAACCACCATCCAGGATTATCCCGGTCGTACTGGCTACTGGCATGTGGGAGTACCCCCCTCCGGCGCCTTTGATAATTATTCATTCCGTTTAGGCAATCGTTTACTCAACAATACTGACACTGCGGCGGGCATAGAAATTACATTGCAAGGCCCTATTTTAACATTTAGTTGCGACACAAAAATTGTATTGGTCGGTGCTGCCATTGATGCAAAATTGGTTGATGCAAAGTTGGATAGCGTTGTGTTAGCCAACAATGAAATTATCGCTATCAAATCTGGTCAACAATTACATCTTGGTCGCATTACCGCAAGGGGCGCTCGCACCTATTTATGTGTTGCTGGCGGCATTCAATGCCCAGATTATTTAGGCGCAAAATCAACTTTTACCTTAGGACAATTTGGCGGGCATAATGGCCGCGCATTACGTGCGGGTGATGTGCTTGCGCTTGATGCAGAAGCTTGTAATCCGGAAATACATTCCGTTGCATTACCGGAATTATTAAAACCCGCTATTAATAATCTCTGGCAGCTGCGCGTGATTTACGGCCCCCATGGCGCACCGGATTTTTTTACCCCTGCAGATATCACAACTTTTTTTAATCACGAGTGGGAGGTGCATTACAACTCCAGTCGTACAGGTATTCGTTTGATCGGACCAAAACCGGAATGGGCGCGCACTTCTGGCGGTGAAGCTGGCATGCATCCATCGAATATTCATGACAATGCCTACGCTTTTGGCACAGTAGACTTTACCGGTGATATGCCGGTTATTCTCGGCCCCGACGGCCCCTCTCTCGGCGGCTTTGTTTGCCCCGCCACAGTGATCAGCGCCGATTTATGGAAGCTGGGGCAATTGCGCGCTGGCGATAAAATTCGCTTTATGGCGGTTTCAATCAATGATGCAGTGTGTATTGAAAAAAAACAAAACAACAACTTAAAAAAACTAGACGCAGAAAATGTGCAATGGTCAGCGAGCCCATCAACGTCGCCCTCATTAACTTTGCCCTTATTAACTTCGCCTATAGTTGCGCAATTACCCAAAGCAACTTACGGCGAAAATATTATCTATCGCGCCGCCGGCGATCACTTTTTGCTGGTGGAATATGGCGATCTCGAACTGGATATTAAATTACGTTTTCGCGCCCATGCCTTAATGCAATGGTTGCAAAAAAATACCATCACCGGATTGCGCGAATTAACGCCAGGTATTCGCTCACTGCAAGTGCATTACGACAGCCAGGAACTATCGCTAAAAGATTTACTCGCTCATTTACAATATGGCGAACAACAACTGATACAACAACTTGCACAGCTCAGCGTGCCTTCGCGAATTGTACATTTACCCCTAAGTTGGGATGACGAAGCTTGCCAGCAAGCTATTCAAAAATATATTCAATCCGTCCGCGCCAATGCACCCTGGTGCCCCAGCAATCTGGAATTTATTCGTCGTATTAATGGCATGGATTCTATTCAAGACGTAAAAGATATTGTTTTCAATGCTTCTTACCTGGTGATGGGTTTAGGCGATGTTTATTTAGGTGCACCGGTTGCAACACCAATAGACCCACGCCATCGTTTAGTAACTACAAAATATAATCCAGCCCGAACCTGGACAGCAGAAAATTCCGTAGGTATAGGCGGCTCTTATATGTGCGTGTACGGCATGGAAGGCCCCGGTGGTTATCAGTTTGTCGGCCGTACTTTGCAAATGTGGAATCGCTATCGTAAAACTCAGGAATTTAAACAACCCTGGTTACTAAACTTCTTTGATCAAATCCGTTTTTATGAAGTCAGTAGTGACGAGCTAAAAAAAATACGTCGCGATTTTCCACAGGGCCGCTATTCCATAAAAGTTGAAGAAAGCCAATTTAGTTTAAATGAGTACGAAAAATTTATTGCACACAATGCCGAATCTATTACCCAATTTACTCAGCAACGTGAACAGTCCTTCGCCGAAGAGTTGGCTCGCTGGCACGCCAACGGTCAATTTAATTATGAACAAACAGAAATTGTCGAAGAGACTGATGAAATAGAAATTGCAGAAGATGCAATACGTGTGGATAGCTCCGTATCCGGCAGCGTATGGCAAACCTCGGTTAAAATTGGGCAGAAAGTAAATACCGGCGATGTGCTATTGGTTTTGGAATCCATGAAAATGGAAATTAATATTTCCGCACCCTGCGCGGGTACAGTAACACAGATTTTAAAAACGGAAGGCGCACGCGTACAAGCTGGGCAAACACTTATTGTATTGGAATAACGGTTAAACACCTCGCCGCAAGCAGCGAGGTGTATTTTTGTTCCAAAAATCTATTTCGTGGCAAGCCACGGGGAATTTAACCCTCGCTTGCGATTAAAAATTTTCACCCTCCCCTATCTACTGCTATGAGACCTACCTAACAGACTAGGCGAAAACGCAAGCCTATCGTCACAAGACTCCCAAAGATTCCCTTGGGGCAAAGGAGATTCTTATGCGTACCGCATCATATTTTATTATCGCCGCCACAAGAAAAACTATTATTGTCTTCGCAGCGGTTTGCTCAATGCTAGTAATCGCATCGACAGCCCAGGCTGTTCTTATCGATTTTGATGATCTCGTTTACATTCCCAGCGAATCGGAATTTAACTGTTGGTGTGACCACCCAATCACTAATGAATATTTATCACAAGGTCTACTCATTAGTGATGGTTATCTGGCAGAGCATTTTGGTAGCAGCGCGAATTCGCCATCCAACTATTTAATTGGAGGAAATTCCTTGCAGTTCAGTTTCGTCGGAAACTTACCAACTTCTGTTGGGATGTATGTAAGTGCTTTTTTTGAGGAAGCCATTTATCTTACTGCAGTGGATGCATCAGGACAGATCATCCAAAAGAAAACCTCAGGTTGGGCAGGGCCATTTGACGACACGCCGTATGAACCCAATCAATTTATTTCTTTTACCTCACCGTCCGGCTTTACCGGAGTTACTGTCGAAGGTTTTTACAATATGCGGACAAGTGCTGCGATTGACAATTTGACCTACGAATATTCATCAGTCCCCGAACCTTCATCATTTGCTTTGTTATTTGTGGGTTTACTTGGCCTTGGTTGCCTGAGG
>JAYTSJ010000008.1:0-14038 GCA_043745725.1 Gammaproteobacteria bacterium
CTAATAGGAAACATGTTGATAGGCTCGTTGCCAGGCATTTACATCGGCAGTCATCTTGCCAACCATGCAGCCGATAAATATCTGCGCCCCGCTCTAGCATTGATGATGTTTTATGCAGGTAGTAAATTGGTACTGTAATCCAAACTATCAATAAAAAAATCCCGGCATAAAAATCGGGATTTTTTTATTTTTAAAATAATTCTACTTTACGATCGACATTAGCATTCACGTTATCGGCTTCATTCACATACAACAAACCTGCTGCCGTATCCAAATTTTCTAACAAGCTGCGAAGAAGTAAATTTTTATGCTGCCTAGGATACCTTTTCTGGCGGTGGTGCCACTCGCATAACTTCTTCTAGCGTCGTCAAACCCGCCGCCACTTTTTGCGCACCAGACAAACGTAAAGTGCGCATGCCTTCTTTCATGGCCTGGCGGCGCATTTCGATTAAATTGCAATCAGAGGTAACTTTTTCTTTTAAGGTTTCCGATAAAATTAAAATTTCGTACAAACCCTGGCGACCTAAATAACCGGTATTCCGGCACTCCAAACAACCTACCGGCCGATAAATTTTTGCCGGAACATTTACTTTCCAGGGAGCAACTAATTGTTGCCAATCATCAGCGCTTATTTGCCCTTCTTCTTTGCAGTGTGGGCAGAGCGTACGCACCAAACGCTGCGCCATAACGCCAAGCATGGTTGCATTAATTAAGTAAGCAGGAATACCTAAATCTAACAAGCGCGCGATGGTCGAAGGCGCATCGTTAGTGTGAACCGTAGAAATAACCAGATGACCGGTGAGCGCCGCCTGCACCGCCATTTGCGCAGTTTCCAAATCGCGAATTTCGCCGACCATAATAATATCTGGATCTTGCCGCATTAAACTGCGAATTCCCGCCGCAAAATCTAACCCGATTTTATGATGCACTTGTGTTTGGTTAAATGCTTCTTCCACCATTTCAATTGGGTCTTCAATCGTACTGACATTCACTTCAGAAGTGGCGATTTGCCGCAGGGACGAATAGAGCGTGGTGGTTTTACCAGAGCCCGTGGGGCCGGTGACCAATACAATTCCATTAGGGCGATCAAGCATGGTGCGCCAGCGATTGTAATCCTCACCCACCAACCCTAAATCCGTAAAACTACGCAACAATACTTCAGGGTCAAAAATACGCATGACCATTTTTTCACCGAACGCCGTTGGCAATGAGGACATCCGTAGCTCCACTTCAGTGCCATCATTGCGACGGGTTTTAATGCGGCCATCTTGCGGCTTACGTCGCTCCGAAATATCCATGCGCGCCAAAACTTTAAAACGGCTAGTTACCGCAGTAGAAACATTCGCCGGCAACTCATAAACATAATGCAATACACCGTCAATACGAAAACGAATACGGCCAACTTCTCTACGCGGTTCAATATGAATATCACTGGCGCGCTGGTCGTAAGCGTATTGCAGCAACCAATCCACAATCTTAACAATATGCTGATCGTTTGCATCAGGGTCAGTGGCTGTACCCAAATCCACTAATTGCTCAAAGTTAGTCACTGCCGACGCGGACGCCCCACCACTCGCGCCCGTCACCGAGCGCGCCAGAGTGTAAAACTCCACCATATAACGTTCAACGTCAGCAGGGCTGGCAAATACGCGCTTCACTTTGCGCCGCGCCACATGCTCAAGCTGGGGCTCCCAACCGCCTAGAAACGGCTGCAGACAAGCAATATGAACATCATCTGCAGTGACTTGCACACACAAAATGCCATGGCGCTTGGCAAACGCGTAACCCATTACCTCGGTCACTTTGGTCACGTTAATTTTCATGGGATCGATATGCACCAGCGGCAACTTCGCTTTCACCGATAACCATTCAGTCAACACTGCGTCGTCCAATATTTTGCCAGGGCGTGACGGGTCATCAAAATTTTGGCTGGCGATGTAGGTTAAAGGATGCATCACCGCCTGCTCACGTGTACGCGATGAGCCCAGCAACATATTGGCGTCGGCTTGCTCAAGCTTTCCATCTGCTACTAAATCAGTGATTAAACTGCGTAAGTCCAATACTCGGTCGAGAATTTGCGTCATGAACAGTGGTTCCTAATTTTTTATGCGATGACATCAGTCTAGCTTAGGCTAACAGGCTTGTTCTACTTGCATTTTTGAATCTGATAGGTGATCGTCACAAACATCTATTCCAGAAATGAACGCAGATGACTTATTCACTCAAAAATTACCAAACCCGACTCACTCAACTGGTTGCAATTCCATCAGTAAGCTGTGCCGTACCTAACTGGGATATGCCCAATTTACCCGTCATTGAACTACTCGCCAGCTGGTTTAGCGATTTAGGTTTCCACACTCAAATCATGCCACTTGCGCAAACCGGCAAAGCCAATTTAATTGCCACACTTGGCAGTGGTGATGGCGGATTGGTGTTGGCGGGCCACAGTGATACGGTGCCCTACGATACTAACCGCTGGCAGAGCGACCCGTTTAAGCTGATCGAAAAAGAAGGTAAATTTTACGGCTTGGGCGCAACGGATATGAAAGGATTTTTCCCAGTTATTTTAGAAGCTATCAAACCCTTTTTAAATAAACCACTCAAGCATCCGTTAATTATTTTGGCGACTGCCGACGAAGAAAGCAGCATGAGCGGCGCACGTGCACTCGCTGCTGCGGGCAAACCAAAAGCGCGTTATGCGGTGATTGGTGAACCCACCGAATTGGTGCCGATCCGGATGCACAAAGGTATCATGATGGAGATGATTCGTGTACGCGGTAAAAGCGGACATTCATCCAACCCGGCACTCGGAAAAAATGCACTGGAAACCATGACCCAAGTGATGAGTGAATTAATTAATTTGCGCGGTGAGTTGCAATTAAAATATCGCAACCCCAATTTCGCGGTACAAACGCCCACGTTAAATTTAGGCTGTATTCACGGCGGCGACGGCGCGAATAGAATTTGCGGTGAATGCGAATTGCATTTTGATTTACGCTTATTACCAGGAATGGACAATGCTGAATTGCGCGAAACAATTCAACGCCGCTTAACACCGCTCGCAGAAACTAGCGGCACCGATATTATTTTTTCATCACTTTTTGAAGGCATAGAACCGTTTGACGAACCAGCAGAATCTGAATTAGTAAAAATATGTGAACAACTTACCGGACATAAATCCGAAAGCGTTGCCTTCGCCACCGAAGCGCCGTTTATGCAAGAATTGGGAATGCAAACTGTAGTGCTCGGTCCTGGCTCGATTAATCAAGCCCATCAGCCCGATGAGTTTATTAGTATCAATCAAATTGAACCAGCCGTGAAAATTGTGCAGGAGTTAATTCAGAAATTTTGTATTTAAGGCAGCATGTTTAAAGCGACAGCTCTCGCCAAGAGTCTCCAACTCATCAAATAGTTTGTTACAAAAAAATCAGAAGCTGATGAACATGTCAGCAGCTTCTGATTTTGCAGTATTTTACATTCACACTAGCAATTAATTACACATTTGAAACTCAACAATTCCTTCACCAGAACCGAAGCGTTCCATAGTGTATTTTTCAATATCAATTAAGTAGCCGTCACCCGCCAGGTTTTGCGTACAGCAACCATTACAATCTGAATCCGAACATTCATCATAAACTTTACTCGTAATTTTCTTATTGCCTTGACGCAGATTCACCGTTTTCATGCCTAACCAGTTCCAATCTTTCGAGTGCACAGCAACAATATTATTGGCTTTAACCCAGGCTTCCGATTGCTTGCCACTCAAACCGAAAAATTGACCCGCCCACTGACAACCATTAAATTTAGTACACTCTTCACTGCCCGGATCAGGATAGGATTCATAGTTGGTAAGGTTGGCTTTGTACCAGGCACTACCACAATCACTGCCACCCACTGATGAATTGCTAGACGATTTACTGCTCGCCTTGCTTGATGTTGCGACAGAAGATTTAATGCTAGATACAGCTACAGACGATTTACTACTAGCGACTACAGCCACTGAAGATTTTACTGAGGATGCAGTTACACCATCGCACGCACCTAACAAACGCCACTCTTCCCACTCACCCGAGTGTGTTGCAGGGCTATTACCACGCGACCACCAATTAGCTTGGTAGGCATTGCCAGATTGCGTAACCTGATTGCCTTCGACATAAGCAGGATCGAACGTGGGGCTCCATTCCAGCAACGAATTACAATTTACAGCATAAGCATTCAGCCCACACAAACTAGTACAAAATGCAACGGCGGACAACAAACGCTTACTAAGCATTGTTTGTTTAAAGATAACCAAATAATTCATATCGACCTCGAATATTTATTTTAATAAGTAGAATGAGAAGTGCAATGAAAAGTGCAATGAAAATGAAATTACTATCAAAAAACCGTGGGTATAAGTTTGCGTCTAAATCCGAGTCAGGGTAACTACTGCTGAGCAATCCCGAGTGACGTGCCCGAATAACAACAAGGTTTACGGCTTCTTGATTTATTATCTCAAGAGCGGGAATGTTAAATATGTATTTTTGAATTCAAAACTGGCACTATTCAACGCTCATTAACGTGCGTCAGTTACAAGAACTTCGCAACCGTAATCTATTTACTTATTTACACGACAACCCCGTATGAAAAACCTGACGGAAGTTGCGCGGCGTACAAAATTTGAATTGCATAAAACGACGATTAAAATTAGACAGGTTGTTAAAACCACAACGCTCACTAATAGTCGATACCGGCAAGTCAGTATTCAGCAACAACGAACACGCTTTACCAATACGAAGCTGATTAACCAATTCGGTTAGTGTCTGTTCGGTACGCTGTTTGAAAAAACGGTGAAAGTGATTAGTGCTCATATGCACCAACTCTGCCAGCTGATCAGCACACAAATCTTGAGTGTAATGCTCATGGATATAGGCGATAACTTTATCGATTTTGTCAGTCACAGTGTCGGGGAATATGGCCGGCCGATAGCCGCCACTGCAAATAACCTGCGCCTCATTATCCTCCAGCATTAACATCAATATATCGAGCAAACCAATCAAGCGCTGTAGCGGGTTAGCCTCAGCCATAGCTTCAAAGCGAGCCTGACACAATATCGCTGTTGCACGGCTAAATTCCACTCCTTGCCGGCTTCTATTCAGCAATGCCTGCAGCGGTTTTAACTCAGGCTGGTTGGCGAGGCTCTCGATCCACTGAGTGGGAAGTTGCGCCACATACGTAAGATGTTGGCCGGGCTCAATCACTTGACTGGAACACCAGGTATGGGGCAACTTTGGCCCCAGCAATACCAGATCCTGATGCTCGTAATCCGCGATTTGATCCCCGATATAGCGCTGCCCGCGGCTATTAAGCGTTAAACAAATTTCGTATTCAGGGTGATAGTGCCAGTTAAAAGGAATTTCGCTGAGCTGATATAACCAATATCGCCAAGAGGAATTCTCGGTAGGCAATACTTTTTCATACATAGGTTTCATGATGATTTACCAAGCTTGTTGTTATCTGTACCTATATACGTCAGCTAATAAAAATAGTCGATCACCTTGGATAGATAAGTATCTGTTTACGATACGATAGTATTATTTTTTAGCAAGTAGTTACATTTACACGGCGGGGTTCTCGCGATTGGTTTTTTCCAAAAAATCAAAGCAAGGCTGGCTTAGGATAAAAAGTATAACTTTTTCGTTGAAAAGTACCTCTTGGCAGCAAGACTTACGAGCAAACTACACCCCACTTATTAAGACAAAGCGCAGAACAGTCTTTAGCCCAACTATCAATACAAAATAACAGGTAATCAATGATGCAAGATCAGCGCAGCTACGCCGCCGTATTGTTGGTGATGATGATATTTTTTGTCATCTCGTTTATCACCAACATCATGGGGCCTATCTTTCCGTCACTAGTACATGACTATGCCATTGGCTTGACTCTCGCCGGCTTTTTTCCGTTTGCTTTTTTTGCCGCCTACGGCGTTATGTCAATTCCGGCGGGAATCATGACTGAACGTTGGGGTGGCAAAACAATTTTACTGCTCGGATTTGGGCTGGCCACTGCTGGCTCCCTACTACTTACGCTGCTGCCAGGGCTAGCCTCAGTCATGCTTTCACTGTTCTTGATTGGGGCGGCTATGGCGATGCTGCAAGTGGTGATTAACCCACTCCTGCGCATAGTCGGCGGTGAAGAGCATTTTGCGTTTAACTCAGTAATGGCGCAGTTGGTATTCGGTGGAGCAGCAACACTTAGCCCATTGGTATTCAGCTATTTGGTAACAACCCTCAGCAGTGCCGAGCCACATTGGTTAAGCTCAATCTTTAGCTGGGTACCCAAAAATATGACCTGGCTATCCATGTATGGCATTTTTGCCTTGTTGTCGTTGGTGATGCTGATACTCGTTACACAAATTCGCCTACCGCAGTTAGTCTTAAACGAGGATGAAAAAGCGGGCGCTCTGGCCACCCACTGGGAGCTTTTAAAAGATCGACAAGTACGCCTTTATTTTCTGGCCATAGTGGCTTATGTGGCAACTGAACAGGGCATCGCCAACTCTATTTCATTATTTTTGCAAACCTATCACCAGATAAATCCGAACGTTGAAGGCGCCGCTATCGTTAGCCAGTTTTGGTTGCTGATGGTGCTGGGCTGCTTACTGGGGTTGGGCTTATTGCGCTTAATGGATAGCCGTACGGTTTTGAAACTCTTCTCTGTCGCAGCTATTGCCTGTTACCTGACGGCCTTGTTTGGCTCTACCAGCACAGCACTGATGGCATTTCCTCTGGTTGGTTTTTGTATCTCGGTGATGTGGTCGATTATTTTTTCATTGGCACTCAATTCAGTGCCACGCCACCACGGTAGCTTTGCCGGCATTCTTTGCAGTGGCATAGTCGGCGGCGCACTGGCCTCACCTATTATCGGGCTGGTAGCGGATTTAAGCGGCGAACTGCGCGTTGGAATGCTCTGTGTGCTGGCAACGCTACTTTACATTTTGAGCATTGGCTTTTGGGCCAAACCACTCGTCGTCAACAAGACTTGGAAGCGGACAGAATCCAATGCCCAAGCAAGCTAATCGTTTTAGGCCAATTAATCCTTTTGGATTAGTTTCGTTACTGTTTAACTTTTGCAAAGTTCAACCAATTGATGAAGCTCAGCCAATTTTGTGAAGCTCAGCCAAGAAGGACTGCTCAATGATAGTCGATACAAGCCCATACACATCCACATGGTCACGAACCAGTGGCGTAGCCAAAACACTGATCGGGGTTGATTTGGGCGGCACCAAATTACATGTTGCGCGCACAAATGCCCAACAAGTTGTTGCCGAATCGCGACAGGGATATAACGCCATGGCTTCTGCTGCTAAGGTCCTCACCACCTTAATCCAGGCGATTGAGCAACAAATGAGTGCTGAAGTTGAAGGTATAGGTGTGGGTGTACCCAGCATCGTTAACCCTGAACTCGGTATAGTTTACGAAACCACGAATATTCCTTCCTGGCGCGAAATGCCACTCAAGGCAGAGCTGGAGCGCCATTTTGGCCTACCAGTAGCAGTCAACAATGACGTTAATTGCTTTGTCCTGGGCGAATACCACTACGGCCACTGGCGCAATTGCCGCAATATGGTGGGCATGTGCCTGGGTACAGGTCTGGGGGTTGGTTTGATTTTGAATGGCCAGTTGTATACCGGCCACACCTGCGGCGCCGGTGAGCTGGGCGAATTACCCTATGCTGACGGCGTCCTTGAAAACTACTGCTCAGGGCAATTCTTTGAGCGTATACACGGTCGCGATGGCGGAGAAGTGTATCGCCTGGCGGCCAGTGGCGACGCTGAGGCATTGGCACTATTGGGCGAGTTCGGTAAACACGTCGCTCATGCATTAAGTACCGTGTTGTTGGCCTATAACCCGCAGGTAATCGTGTTAGGTGGCTCAGTAGCTCGGGCTTTTCCCTATTTTGATAACGCGATGAAATCCGTCATGGCTCAGTTTCCCTTCCAGACACTCTGGCACTCTACTACGCTGGCTTTAAGTGAAAATCCCAATGCTGCAGTATTAGGCGCAGCATCTTTATTACTTCGCGATTAATCACCTCTGGTTAATCACTTCTGGCTGTGTAAAAAACCTGATCAGAGTTCGCCACCCGTAAGTCATGTATTACCTATAGGAATTATTTACCGTCCTTCGCTATCATCGCGCTTGCATTCTCTCCGACAATAGTCGATAAACTGCTCCCACACTAACGAGCCAAAGCTCTAGTTTTAGTTCACAACGCTGTCAAGCGCCCTCATCAATTTCTAGATAACTATAGATAACTATGTATGTTAAACGCAGCTCTCTGTTCCTACGGCATGTCCGGCAAAGTATTTCACGCCCCGCTCATCAGCGCTGCAGCACAACTTTATTTGCATACTATTTTGCAACGCTCAAGCGACAGCGCACTTGCTGATTATCCCGCTGTAAAAATTGCGAAATCATTTGAAGAAATTATTCATAATTCTGAAATTGAATTAGTTATTGTCAACACCCCCAATGAATTTCATTACAGCATGACCAAAGCTGCGCTGCTTGCAGGAAAACATGTCGTCACTGAAAAACCTTTTATTATTAATTTAAAAGAAGGTGCAGAATTAATTGCACTCGCACAACAGCAAGAAAAAATTCTCAGCGTATTTCACAATAAGCGCCTTGAAACAGATCACCTCACCGTACAAAAAATACTGGCACAAGGTGAGCTTGGTCGAGTAGTAGAAATTGAATGGCACTACGACCGCTATAGAACCAACATAACCCACAAAGCCTGGAAAGAAAATAATTTACCCGGCGCTGGCACCTGGTTTGATTTAGGTATTCACATGGTAGATTCCATGCTGTGTTTGTTTGGCCGCCCCTTAGCCGTTAATGCCGATATGCGCAGCCTGCGCCGCGCCGACGGTTCAACGGATTATTTTAACGTATGTTTTCATTACGCCGATATGCGGGTGCTGTTGCGCTCCAATACTTTTGTCAGCGAAAAAGGGGCGATGGTAGCTATTCATGGCGACATGGGATCGTTTTTAAAATTTGGTCAGGATGTTCAAGAACAACAATTGATGAATGGATTAAAACCTTATCAACAAAATTGGGTCGCGCACGACGGCGATAATTACGGCATTCTCCACAACCATCACCTGGGCACCAGCAAACGCGAAAAAATAGAAAGCGAACATGGATGTTATGAAATGTTTTATCGCAACATTGCGGATGCAATTTCAGGTAAAGATGAATTGAAATTTAAACCACAAGAAGCCTTGCTCGCGGTAGAAATGATTTTGGCAGCTGAGGAAAGCAATAGATTGCAGCGGACGATTCATATCTAATTTTTTACTATTCCCCTAATCGCATAAAAGTGAAACCACGGATTAAATTATCGGTATTTAACCTATTTAAATTATAGATATTTAAATAGGTTTTTGATGTAATTGACAGCGCTGTCATTTCAATTTATACTAATTCCCCCTCACATAAAACCATCACAAGCGTTATCACAAAGCGTTACAGTTACGATTAGAAAATAAATAGCCATCCACAACGATAGAAATTTGCGCTCGCCAATCACAACAAAATAATAACGGATCATAATAATGAAAGACGCCACGCTACCAAAATCACCTTTGCTGTGGGTGCCCACTGGTTATTTTACCATGGCACTTACCTACGTGACGCTCACCAACGTCACCGCAATTATGTTTAAAAATATGGGAATGGATAACGGCAAGGCGGCAGAGTATGCAAGCTATTTAATTTTGGCCTACACCATTAAGCCCTTATTTGCCCCCTTCGTAGAAATGTATAAAACCAAAAAATTTTTCGTACTCTGTTCGCAATTAATTATCAGCATTGGTTTTTTTGTGGTCGCCTTCGCGATGAAGTTACCCAACTACATGACCATTTTATTAGCGTTGTTTTGGCTGCTATCTTTCATTGGCGCCACCCAGGATATCGCCTCCGACGGCGTATATGTAACCTCGCTTGATCGTAAAAGCCAATCGCTTTTTTGCGGCATTCAAAGTTTAAGCTGGAATATTGGCCCTATTGTCGCGACCGGTGGCCTGGTTTATCTCAGCGGTTTTTTGCACAGCAATTTCTTTCATCACGATGCAAAAATATTTGGCGCAGACTGGGTTGAGGCCTGGCAGATTATTTTCTTTATTGTTGCTGGTGTTACTTTATTGATGGCAGCCTGGCACGCGCGGGTAATGCCCAAGGGTGCCAAAGCCGAAAACACACCAAAAACTTTTCACGACGCATTGCATATTTTATGGGATGCTTTTGTGACTTTTTTTCAAAAGAAAGATATTTGGCTGATGGTTGCTTTTGCTTTCTTATTTCGCTTGAGCATTGGCTTCCTCGAAAAGGTAGGTCAGTTTTTTATGGTTGATCCCCTGGAAAAAGGGGGACTAGGTTTAAATAATGAAATGCTCGGTATTATTTACGGCACTTACGGTTTAATCGCCGTACTGGCTGGGTCACTGCTAGGTGGATTTTTTGTCGCACGGCGCGGACTTAAACCTACTTTATTTTTATTATGCTGCGCCGTAAACATTCCCAACATTACATTTTTATTGCTGAGCATTTACCAACCTTCGAGCTTAACCTTAATTGCCGCTGGCGTTGTGATTGAAAAGTTCTCTTTTGGTTTTGGCTCAGTCGGTTTTATGATTTATTTAATGCAACAGCTCGCCCCCGGTAAATACACCACTACTCACTATGCCTTTGGCACCGGATTAATGGGCCTATGCATGATGGTGACCGGCGTTATCAGTGGGCACTTACAACAAATGTTGGGTTATACGCATTATTTTATTTTTGTTATGGCCGCCACTATCCCATCATTTATTGTGTGCTGGTTAGCGCCGTTTAATATCAAAGAGAATTCTTGATAAAATAAAAAATCGAATAGAAAATTTGCTGAAAAAAATGGCTGCCATTCGCCGGAATGGCAGCCATTTTTTAGCTGGATAAAATCAATTTAGGCTTTTCAATTCTCACATTCGCAAACATCATATCCATTTTCCCAGCGGTAGCCAAACTAAAAGGTTCGAGCACCAAGGCGAATAATTCCTCCTGAGTACGGCGCAGGCCGAAATCGGTTTCCACATCAGGGAAACGGCTTAAGGCTAGGCGCAGGGTTTGCCAACCTTGGCGGGCAATTGCGGTGAGCTGCCAGGTAATATCGACTTCCGAAAAACAAGAGGGACCGCAACCCAAGCGCATATAGACGTTAGCATGAGGGGCTGCATTAACGTTAATATCGAACACTAACGCAGCATTCGCGTAGAGATAGCTACTTAATACCTGGCGCTGGCTGGCAACTATTGCCACCACCCCCATGCCCTCGCCGTTCCAGACTGCGCGGCGCGCATCTTCTTGCACATCACGATCTACTGCGGTCACGGTTAATGTGCCGACGCTGGCGTAATTTCCGCTCATAGTCACGCGGTCGTTGTTGCCACCTTCTAACACCATGCTATAGGGGCTCATGGGGCGGCATTTGAATAAATCTAACACAGCTGGAACTTCTATTTGCAGCAGCCCTTCTTCTGACAAATCATTGTCCAAGCTACATATATCGCCATAACTCAAGCCGAAACCATAGGAAAATAGCGGGTTATCCCTGATATTTAAGGGTGTTTGATCCGGGCGCCTTGGCCATGAGAAGGTCAAACGACCAGTGCTGTCGTGATTTACCTTGCCCTCAGGCGTTTGAAAAATCACATCGGTAACACCTGCACCTTCTGTACCCGGTTGCCAGATAACCGCAAAGGCATCTGCTGCATTGAGCTCGCGGTTGAGCCACAAGGGGCGTCCGGTGATAAACAGCGCGACTACAGGAATACCCTCAGCCTTAAACTTTTTAAGCAACGTAAGATCCTGGTTGGCACCCGCTTTCAGCAGTAGGTTTTGGGTATCGCCCTGCATTTCCGCATAAGGGTCTTCACCAAAAATAACGATAGCAACATCAGGTCGTTCTTTGTAACTACCCTCGGCACTTAAACTCACCGTGCCGCCGCCAGCTTGCACAGCAGATTCAATAGCCGCCCACAATGTAGTCGCGCCGGGGAAATCTTCAATATTATTGCCTGTACCCTGCCAATTCACCGACCAACCACCGGTTTGCTTGCTGATATTATCGGCACCATCACCCGCCACCAAAATCCTGGCGGATGGCGCAAGGGGTAATAGCGAGCCTTTGTTTTTCAGCAACACGATCGATTCACGCACCGCTTGTCGCGCAATTGCACGATGCGCTGCACAACCAATTAATTCATCTTTGCCGGCAAAGGGGCGACTGGAAGGTAGCCCTTTACTCCAGAGATTAGCGCGCAGTTTTACCCGTAGAATCCGGCGTACCGCATCATCCACTCGCGCCAAGGAAATTACGCCGCGTGTTACCTGTTCAAGCGTATTGTGGTATAGGGTTTTCCATTCAGGGTGCGGGATCATAAACATATCCAGACCCGCATTGATAGCTTGCGGGCAATCCAGAACACTCGCCCCAGCGATAAAGCCATGACCATTCCAATCGCCTATCACCAAGCCATCAAAACCCAGATAGCCTTTGAGCACATCCGTTAACAAGTATTTATGGCCGTGCATGTGCTCACCCTGCCAACTACTAAACGATGCCATGACCGTCTGCACACCCGCTTCAAGCGCGCTAAAGTAGCCAGCACCATGAATATCGCACAGCTCTTGTTCGCTCACGATACTGTTGCCGCGATCAATACCATTGAGAGTGCCGCCATCCGCAATAAAATGTTTAGCCGTGGCGATAACCCGAGTTGCAGCCAAAAATGTACTGCCATTGGCCTCGCCTTGTAAGCCTTCCACCATGGTGCGGGCGTATTGATGAACCAGCTCTGGGTGCTCAGCATAGGATTCATAAGTCCGGCCCCAGCGCGTATCTCGAGCGACGGCGACGGTGGGCGAAAAATCCCAATCTAACCCGGTAACTGCCAACTCTGCGGCTGTAGCCTGACCAATACTGCGAATTAACTCCGGGTTATGAGCGGCGCCCAAAGCAATATTATGAGGAAACAGGGTTGCGCCAACGATGTTGCCCACACCGTGTACCGCATCTGAACCCCACATAATGGGAATGGCAACCTTACCATCGCTCTCATCCATGGAGGCGGCATAAAAACTGTCGGCAAGCGCCAGCCAATCAGCGGCTTTCGCATAGCGATTATTCTGGGGCACAGAGCCACCACCATTGAGCACAGAACCAATGTGGAAATCTTTAACATCCTGCGGGCTTAGGTGGCGAATTTCAGGCTGCATCATTTGCCCTATTTTCTCGGGCAAACTCATGCGCAACAACAAACTTTCTACCTTGCCTTCAAGGGCAACATCTTTTTTCACCGCAAGGGTGAGTTTTGGCCAAGGCAAGTGACCAGCCTCCCAGAATAAATATTAAAAAACCTAACGCCAAAGCGTCAAGCAACCAATCATAGCGCCTAAAAAGATAAAGCAAAATAAGACAATAGCTCAAGGTATCGCACATTGACAGCGCTGTCAATAATTGCTGATTCAAGCGCCTTCAAAACACGCTAGCGGGGATATCTATAGCAAAAAAGTAACGGATTATTGCGGAGCGCGACCAGTAGACTCACGCGTAATAATCAATGAAGGCAACATGCTTGCCGAGAGTGGCGATGCACTTTTCTTCAGTTGTTTAATCAGTAACTCGGTGGCATTTTTAGCCATATCTTGAATAGGCTGACGGATTGTCGTTAACGCCGGCCAAATTTGATGCGCCACAGGAGTATCGTCAAAACCCGCTATAGATAAATCTGCAGGAACAGCAATTCCCATTTGGTGGGCGACCAAGATTACACCGGCAGCCATCTCATCGTTAGCAGCAAAAATGGCGGTAGGACGAGGCTCAACCTGCAGCAATTGGCGCGCACAACGCTCCCCCGAATCAAACGAGCTATCACCGGTTGCGATCCAATCCACCGCGGGACGGATCTTGTTATCCAGCATTGCCGCCTGATAACCCTCAAACCGCAAAC
>JAYTSJ010000009.1:0-3601 GCA_043745725.1 Gammaproteobacteria bacterium
TATTTTTTTCGCTGCGGGTATTCATCCCTGGTGGATTGAAAAAAATAATGCAGGTGATCTTAATGAGCAGTATCTTGAAACTATTCGTCATGATTTATACGCAACCTTGTCTGCGCCAAAATGTGTAGCAGTCGGTGAGTGTGGTTTGGATGCAATGATTCAAACACCTTTACCGATGCAACAAAAAATATTGGACGTGCATTTGCAAGTGGCAAGTGAGTTAGCCTTGCCTCTAATTATTCATTGCCGCAAAGCTCACAATGAATTACTGAGCCAATTAAACAATTTCACATTAATACGTGGTGGTGTTATTCACGCTTTTAGTGGCAGTATTGAATTGGCCAACCAGTATTGGTCGTTAGGGTTTTATTTGGGGGTGGGTGGCACCATTACTTATGCGCGGGCTAATAAAACCCGTGCTGCGGTAAAACAATTGCCCATTGAGGCGATGGTATTAGAAACTGATGCGCCGGACATGCCTCTGTCCGGACAACAAGGGCAGCGTAATAGCCCGGAAAATATTCCTATTATTGCACAAGCTTTGGCAACTATTCGTAATGAATCTATACATTATATTGCGCAAAGAACGACACAAAATGCGCGCACATTATTTGGCTTGAGTTTATAAAAAATCTGCTTATGAATTGCGATAATTTAGCCGAAATTTCTGTAGCGCAGCTTATGCAAGCCAAGGGTTGGCAAGTCCAATATCGTTTAATTATTCAGTGGGGCGCACTAATTACTCATAAGCCAGAGTTGCGTCAAGAGCAGTATCTTATTAAAGGCTGTGAAACATCTGCGTGGCTTTCACATAGTGTACAGCAAGGTTGTCATCGTTTTATATTTGATAGCGATAGCCGCGTTATCAATGGCCTTGCCGCATTGTTGTTATCCCTGATCGATAAAAAAATGACAAGTGAATTAGTTCAGCTAGAATTTAAATCTATTTTTCTGGACGCCGGTTTGCAACAATATCTCAGCCCTTCGCGTAGTAATGGTTTAAGGGCAATTATGCGGCGCGCTTGTGAGTTAGCAGAGTGTGCATACGTTATATAAATTGAAATTTCGTTGCTATAAAATAAATACTATATTGTTGAGGGTTGTGATACTTGTTGTAAATAACGCTCAACCGCCCGCGATGCAGCTAAAAAACCAAAACTACCCGTCACCATAACGGAAGAGCCAAAGCCGCCGGCACAATCCAGCTTTACGCCTTCTGCCATAGTTTGCTTGCTCATGCACACCGAGCCATCGGGTTTGGGGTAAGCCATTTGTTCAGTGGAATACACAGCATCAACACGAAATTTACGATTTTTATCTCGTGAAAAATTAAAATGGCGATAAAGTTGCGTGCGAATTTTTACAAGCATGGGATCACTTTCGGTACGGCCTAAATCGCCCACCGTAATTAATTGCGGATTGCGTTTACCGCCGGAAGAGCCGACCATTACCAGGCGAATTTTAAGTGCGCTGCAATAAGATACTAACCGAGCCTTAATGTGTGCTGCGTCCATCGCATCAATTACCACATGGTGTTGGTTGCCAATGAGTGATGTCATATTGTCCTGATCGATAAAATCTTCGATCGAGTGAATAATAATTTCCGGATTAATTTCTTTTAATCGCTCACTAATAACCTGATTTTTTGATTTTCCAATGAAGGATTTTAACGCATGGATCTGACGGTTAGTGTTGGTAACGCACACATCATCCATTTCAATCAATGTTAATTCACCGACACCTGTACGCGCCAAAGCTTCGGCCGCCCAAGTACCTACGCCGCCCAAACCAATAACCGCAAAATGAGCTTTTGATAAAGCTACTAATGCATCTTGCCCGTAAAGCCTGCCAATACCGCTAAAGCGCAATAAATATTCGGGGGATAAGTTGGCGGTCATAATATGATCTCATTGTTTAGCTTTTCGATAATAGGCACTGACGAAGATTTTTTATCGCGACGAGTAATGCTTTTTGTAAATTGCCGCAAAAGTGCAGCCAAAATGGAGCCAAAATGAAGTAGGCAATCAGAGGTATTATTGTATCAGGAGTGAAGGTTATTTTTCATTGTGCCAGTAGTGGGTTTATTTTTTGGAATAATGCATTACTGGTTCAATAAAAATAACCAAAGTCTTTGAGGTTTTCGTGGGCAGCGTCTATTCTCTAGTGTTAATGCGATTCTAGTGCATCACTAACATGAGGTTTGTATGGTTTGTATAAAAGTTCGTGCAATGATACTGCTGAGTAGTTTGCTAGTGTGTAATTATGCTTTCGCTCGTGATGCGGATTATGCTGAGACTGGCGTATGGGTTAAACAGGTGCTAGTGATGAAGCATGATGATAGTTGGCCCGTGGAGCGTTGCTTTCAATTGGCTGAAGGCCAGCGCCTGAGTTATCAATTTTCCGCACCTTTCAAGCTAAAGTATGATCTGCATGTGGACACTTCTACTACTAAAGAGCGCCATATAGTGGTACTGGAGCGACCCAAGGAAACGCGCGCATCATCAGGCAATCATACGGTTAAGACTGAGGGGCGTTATTGTTTAAATTTTGTAGCAATTACACATTTCCCGCAGAATTGGAATATCGCATTTCGTTATCGAGTTGATTGATCGGATTTGGATGTCCGTAATCCAGGCTACACATAAAAAATTATAAACAATAATAAATAAAAGGCTCAAGCCTATGGCCGGAATAATAACAAATGCCAGAAACATATGGATGCCAGTTCTGTTTTCAGAAGAAGCTTGATAGTAAGTTTTGAAATTTCCAATCAGTTTGTTAATGTTCATAAGCTTATCGCCTCATATCACTTTGATTAGCTGGCTGACTTTAACATTTTTTCTGTGCGACAAACAACGGCCTGTTTGGTTTTGACAATGCTACAGCGGTAGTGCGTGAATGGGTTAACGGTCAAACATTTTTATATTTAGGGCGCGCCTATCGCCTTGCTTTAGTCGCTGATCAAAAGCAAAGTTTAATTCTTAAGGAAGACTGCTTTTTCCTAAGCAGAAAACTCATCGATAGATTAAAAATAAAAAAAGTGAAAATCAATCCTTGTTTTTCACTTTTTTTATTACCCGCATGGAAATAAGCTGGTTTCAAAAAAACTTAAATGGGTTTTACCCACTTAGGTTAGGTTTTCGAGAGAACAAACGCGCGAATATAGCTAGCGTCATAGCCTAATTCACTACCCCACCCATCGGTTGCCATAGAGTCCACATAGAGGTTTTCACTATATCCTGCCACAGGGCAGCCATCGATTGGGCAGCCTGCGGGAAGGCTGTTGTTTAACATGAAATCGACAGTTTCAGATCGCGTTACTGTGCCGCTGGTCACGGGTATCCATGGCGTATCAATGATATGGGTTGCACCGCGTATCACTGAAAAGCTGTAGCGAGCAAAATCATGAGGGTGCAAGGCCTCCAGGTTCATTGTTACTGAGTCGGTAGGTTGGTATTTTAGTACACCGCAACAGGGGTCTGCACCTAACATACCTATTGTGGGCGCGTCGATGTTGGCATAGCAGCGATTGTTATCAACGTGCAGCTTAATAATCATGCTATTGCCGCTGACCAAGCCAAGGCCGGGGTTTGCGGCATCG
>JAYTSJ010000010.1:0-33896 GCA_043745725.1 Gammaproteobacteria bacterium
CTTCGCCGAAGCAGAGCGGCAACACGCCTGTCGCCAAGGGATCAAGTGCGCCGGTATGGCCGGCCTTCTCAACAAAAAATAATCGCTTTGCGCGCTGCAATGCCTGATTGGATGTCATACCCGGCGGCTTGTGCAGCAACAATACGCCATCGACCGGGCGACCTTTTCTCTTACGCGCCATTAAACGTGATCTTCGCCAGCTTGCGGATCCTGCTGCTCGCCGTCTTCCGCTGCCGCCTCATCGTCGTGCTGGTGCGTGCTGTCTTCTTTGATGGCGCGCTCGATCAAATAGGATAACTCCTGACCGCGAATCGCCGTTTTGTCATAGATAAACTGTAGCTTTGGAACCGAGCGCATGATGAGTTCTTTGGCGATAAAACCGCGCAAAAAGCCGCTGGCTTTATTCAGCACTGAGGCTGCCGCCAAACTTTCAGCTTCATTTTCAGCGCCCACGAAAGTCACGTAAACTTTGGCGTAAGCCATATCGCGAGTTACGGTAACCGCATTGATATTAACCAAACCTATACGCGGATCGCGTACTTCCTGGGCAATCACCTGCCCTAAAATACGCTGGATCGCATCAGACACGCGGTCTGACCGAGTAAATTCTCTTGGCATTAGCCATTAACCTCTAACCATCGCCTATTTATGCGCGACTAAAAATAATAAAGCCCCGCTCTTTAAACAAGAGCAGGGCGCAGGGTAGTACATAAGTTCTATAACTTACGCGCTACCTCTTTAACTTCATAAACTTCGATCTGGTCACCGACCTTGACGTCGTAATTTTTCACGCCGATACCACATTCCACACCGTTGCGAACATCGTTAACATCGTCTTTAAAGCGACGTAAAGATTCCAGCTCGCCTTGGAATATCACCACGTTTTCACGCAATACACGGATAGGCTTGCTGCGATAAACAGTACCTTCGATAACCATACAGCCAGCCACTTGACCAAATTTCGGTGAAGTAAATACTTCGCGTACATTGGCAATACCGACGATAGTTTCGATACGTTCAGGGTCAAGCATACCGCTTAGGGCCGCTTTGATCTCATCCAGTAGTTGATAAATAATGCTGTAGTAACGAATATCCACGCCTTCAGATTCAGCCATACGGCGAGTCGTTGAATCAGCACGAACATTGAAGCCAACTACGATTGCGCCGGTGGTAATCGCAAGATTAACGTCGCTTTCAGTGATGCCGCCGACGCCGGAGGAAATCACATTGACTTGTACTTCTTCGTTGCCGATTTCAGCCAAAGATGACTGAATTGCTTCGAGCGAACCACGCACATCTGCTTTCACAACGACGGTCAGGATTTTCTTCTGACCTGCATCCATACCGGCAAACATATTTTCCAGTTTGGCAGCTGTATGGCGTGACAACTTCTCTTGACGCTCTTTTTCCGCGCGGAACTGTGCAACTTCACGGGCTTTACGCTCGTCAGTCATGACTACGAAGTCATCACCGGCGCTAGGTGCCGCATCCAAGCCAAGGATTTCTACCGGTGTAGATGGGCCGGCTTCCTTAATTTGAATTCCGCGTTCATCGCTCATAGAGCGTACGCGGCCATAGCTTTGGCCAGCCAGAATCAAGTCGCCTTGACGCAAAGTACCTTGTTGCACAAGCAGAGTTGCTACTACACCGCGGCCTTTATCCAGACGTGATTCAATGATCACCCCCTTAGCGGCAGCGTTGGTAACAGCGTGCAATTCGAGTACTTCTGCTTGTAATGAAATTGCTTCAAGTAACTGATCAATACCTTGGCCGGTATGCGCAGATACTTCGATAAACTGAGTATCACCGCCGTAGTTCTCCGGGATAACACCCTTCACCACTAACTCGTTTTTAACCCGGTCAATATCAGCGCTGGGTTTATCGCATTTGTTGATAGCAACCACTATAGGTACGCCAGCAGCGCGGGCATGCAAAATAGCTTCTTCGGTTTGCGGCATAACACCGTCATCCGCTGCAACCACAAGGATAACCACGTCTGTACATTGGGCGCCACGGGCACGCATAGCGGTAAACGCGGCGTGACCGGGAGTATCCAAAAAGGTAATTTCGCCACGGCTGGTTTTAACGCGATAAGCACCAATGTGTTGCGTGATACCGCCAGCTTCGCCAGCGGCAACTTTGGCTTCACGAATATAATCGAGCAGCGACGTTTTACCGTGGTCAACGTGACCCATAACGGTTACGACTGGAGCGCGTTGTACCAAATCGCCTTCGGTTTCGAGGGCTTTTTCGAGCGCGTGTTCAATTGCATCTACATGGACCAAATTAGCTTCGTGACCCATTTCTTCAACCAACAAAGCCGCTGTATCTTGATCAATAGCTTCGTTCATTGAGGCCATTACGCCCATTTTCATCAGGCGTTTAATAATCTCGCCGACTTTAACGGTGAGGCGCTGCGCCAGTTCAGAGACTACGATCATTTCAGGTACATCGACCTGATGAACGATTTTAGTAGTCGGCTTTTTAAAGGCGTGTTTGTTGGTCTTTTTGTGATGCGCGCGTAAGTGACTACGGCGTGCTAATACATCATTGTCTTCACCATCTTCGGCAACGAAATCCAACAAATCAATTTTAGGTGCTTTCTTCGAACCAGCTGCGCCTTTTTTGGCAGTTTTGCCAGCACCGCGTTTGCCGCGTGCTTCGTCACCAGAGTCGGCATCGTCATCACGTTTGTGACTTTTCTTATGGCCGTGACCATGACCTTTAGCGTCAAGATCTATAGGTGCAGCAACTGTGGCTGGTTTTGGTCTGTTAGCAGGGCGGGGTGCATTGGCACCTTCTTTTGCTGCTGGTTTTTGATCAGTGCGACCGGCATCAGTGCGAGCTGTATCAGTTCGGCTGCCTTCAGGTCTTTTTAAGGTATGCGCTGGCGCTGGAGCGGGCTGACGTTTAGCATCTTCACGTGCTTGTTGGTCAGCTTTCAGTTGGGATTCTTCACCCTGACGACGTTCGATTGCGGCACGTCGTTTTTCTTCTACACCATCAGCAAAAGAAACGCGATGTGATACCGCAGGAGCTGGCTCAGTAGTCGTTGCCGGTGATGCATCAACTGGCTCTTTAACGCTAACTAAAGCCGCAGGCTTAGCGATATGAACCATCGCTGCATCAACGTGAGTATTGGTATCTACGGCGTCAGCTGGCGCTTCATCGTCACGTTTCACGTAGGTGCGCGTTTTACGCACTTCTACATTTACCGTTTTGCGTGTGCTTCCCGTACCGGTTTTAAGGGTGGTGGTGGTTTTGCGCTGCAAGGTGATTTTTTTCGGCTCAGCGTTAGACTCGCCATGGCTGGTTTTCAAAAATGCCAATAGGCGCTGCTTTTCTTCATCAGAAACGCGCGCATCTTGTGACTTATGATTTAAGCCGGCTTCTTGCATTTGTTTTAGCAATCGCTCGACCGGTGCACCTACCGATTTGGCGAGGTCGCTAACTGTTACTTCTGCCATTGTTTTTCCTCAAGGATAGTTCTTGGCTCACATCTGGAATATCTCGTGTTTTAGCATATTTGCGCTGTTAAATAACTAGGCAAACCAAGGCTCACGAGCTTTCATAATCAGTGCAGCGGCGCGTGACGCGTCAATGCCTTCGATACCTAATAAATCATCAACTGATTGCTCAGCTAAATCTTCCATCGTAATAATTCCACGGCTGGCAAAGGTAATTGCCAAGGCTTGATCCATGCCTTCCATCGTGAGCAAATCTTCTGCTGGCGCAACACCTTCAATGCGCTCTTCAGAAGCCAAAGCCTGCGTTAAGAGAGCATCTTTAGCGCGGGCACGCAATTCTTCTGCGATATCTTCATCAAAACCGTCAATCGCCAACATCTCTTCAAGCGGCACATAGGCTACTTCTTCGAGCGTGGTGAAACCTTCTTCAACCAATACCGCTGCTACATCTTCATCAACATCCAAAGCGTTCATGAACACTTGGATATAACTACCAGATTCAGCTTGCTGTTTGGTTTTCCAATCGGCAACGCTCATCACATTGATATTCCAGCCGGTTAAATCGCACGCTAAACGCACGTTTTGACCACCGCGACCAATTGCCATTGCCAGGTTATCTTCATTAACTGCTAAATCCATCGAGCGCGCGTCTTCATCGACAACGATTGATTCAATTTCTGCCGGTGACATGGCATTCATCACAAATTGCGCCGGGTTATCGTCCCACAAGACAATATCCACACGCTCACCACCGAGCTCATTAGATACCGCTTGCACACGTGAACCGCGCATACCAACACAAGCCCCTACAGGATCAATACGGCCATCATTGGTTTTCACTGCAATTTTCGCGCGCAAACCTGGGTCGCGTGCTGCACCTTTAATTTCGATGATGTCTTCGGCGATTTCCGGCACTTCAATTTTGAATAATTCAATCAGCATTTCCGAGCAAGAGCGACTCAAAAATAATTGTGGGCCACGGCTTTCGTTGCGCACTTCGAGTAACAAGGTGCGAATACGGTCGCCCATACGAAAAATTTCACGGCCAATTAATTGATCGCGAGGCAACAAGCCTTCAGCGTTATTGCCGAGATCAACAATAATACTATCGCGTGTAACTTTCTTTACGGTGCCGCTAATTAATTCGCCCATGCGGTCGCGATATTCGTCGACCATTTGCGCGCGTTCCGCTTCGCGAACTTTTTGCACAATGACTTGTTTAGCTGCCTGGGCGGCAATACGACCGAAATCAGCGTTGGCAATTTTTTCGCGACAGATATCGCCAACTTTCAACGTTGGATCTTTTTCCAGGGCTTCATCGGTATAGAGCTGCGTGCCTAGTTCGGCCATCACATCATTACCGACAACTTCCCACATACGAAAAGTTTCATAATCGCCGGTTTGACGATTGATGAGTACTTCAATGCTGGAGTCTTCGTCAAAACGTTTCTTGGTCGCCATGGACAGGGCGCTTTCAATCGCTTGAAAAATTAAATCTTTGTCGACGCCTTTTTCGTTAGACACCGCATCAGCGACTAATAAAATCTCTTTTGCCATTTCTTAACCTCTGTTAACTCCGCAAACTAATCTTCACGATCAGATAATGAGTGGCCGAACATTTGTTGCATTTCTAATTTTCAAAATACATGTTCGGGTGGTACAAACTTTTAAAAATTACTCTGCATTTAACTCGTCGTGGGGCACCATATTATCAAAACGCGGCTCGATATTTGCCTTGTCGATAGCGTCCACAGCGAACAGATATTCTTTGCCTTCAACGGCGACTAACACTTCATTATTTTCAGCTTTAAGGATGACACCTTTAAAGCGACGACGGCCATCGCGCGCCATTCTTAAGCGTAAATTTACGGTCTCGCCCACATAGCGGGCGTAGTGTGCAAATGTGTAAAGCGGGCGATCCATACCTGGTGACGATACTTCAAGGGTGTATTCACCTTGAATAGGATCTTCTACGTCCATTACTGCGCTAATTTGCCGGCTTACTTTTTCACAATCATCTAAAGATACGCCATTGGGGCCATCAATAAAAATTCGCAGTGTTGTGTAACGCCCTTGCGTTAAATATTCCAAACCCCAAAGCTCACAACCCAAAGAGGCGGTGATAGGTGCAATCATTTCTTGCAAAAGTTCTTGTTTGGATGCCATGCGTTAAAACCTACAGACTACAAATTTAATAACAGTGAATTGAAAGCTTATGAATTTAAAACTTATAAATTTAAATCTAACAAAATTTCCGACCCAAAAATCAAAAATGGGCACAAGGCCCATTCAAACATCTTGCAGATAATGACTGCAAAATCATGCAGTAATACCTGCTAAGGGCACATCTAAAAGTGACGCCTATAAAAAAACCCCATAAAGGGGTTTTAAGTAACTGAGCGACTACGTTGGCCGCGCCAGTAAAACTTGTCGCGAAAATTAAAATAAATGTTTTTAATTTCTCGCTATATTTACAGATAAAACATCTGCAAATAAAAATTGGTTGCGGGGGCAGGATTTGAACCTACGACCTTCGGGTTATGAGCCCGACGAGCTACCAAGCTGCTCCACCCCGCGTCCGTAACTCACTATCAGCTGATAGCTCTAGTGAGGTCGCGCATTATAGGGATGAGCACAGCAGCGGTCAAGTGAAAGTTGCTAATTCATTGAATGCAGTAGAAAAATAGCCCATTACCTATCTAAAATCATTTTCATCGTACGTAATGCCACGGAAGGTATTGTTGAATAATTTATGCATCCAGATTCATTTTTTAAACGCGATGATTTAAAAAATTACCTACGGTAGGCAATCCTTTTACAACGCCTATATCAACCAAATGGCGGCTAATATTAATGGTCTTGCTATCTGCTTTTGCAAAGCTATTAACTCGCTCAGCGCTTCTGCGGGCAGCGTCTGCTTCTTGTTGCGCCAATTCTTGTTTTTGTTCATTGCGATATTGTTCATCCTGAACATTTTTTTTTGCTTCTTCAGCTTTTTGAGCTTTTGTTTGCTCTTCGGCTAATCTTTCTCTTGCTTGAACTTCGCTATTTCTTTGATTGTTGAGTGCGGCGCGTGCATCATTTTCCAAATTAGTCGCTGCTGCTGCAACACTTCTATCCTGTCCTGATGGGTTGGCAGGGGCATTAGCTGCGGCGCGGATTTGCTGCGCTTTTCTAATAGTTGCTTCCGGATCGTTGGGTACGGAGCTGGTGCTAATAGAGACTTCCCCGGCTACCGCATAATTTACGCCATCAGGCCCTTTGACAAACTGGTAAGTGGGTGCGCCTGCATACTGGCCGCCCACTGCTGCGTGTGCATGTTCATGGGCGCGAACTTCGCGATCAATTGCTGACAATGTACTAATTTTTACCTGATCTTTAATCAACTGGTCTTTTTGAACCGATTTAGCGTCGCTTTGGGCGCGTTGATCTTTTTGGTTGTCGATTTGAGCGTCATGCGCCTGGCCGTCAGTGTTTGTGGGCTGTTGGTTTTCTTTGTCGGGGAGGCCATCCGGTACGCGGCGATTCTCATTGCGTGCAAGGGCCGCAGATTGTTCTAAAGCTTTAAGGCTGGATGATTTGAGGTCGTTGTTTTCCTGACCAACAGGCTGCCGACCGAGCGGCACATAGGGCGCCACGGTATTAGCATTGCTGGAAGAAAAGCTATTAACGATCATATAAACGGTACCTTAGGCTAAGGAAGCCTCATGCATTGATATTCAAACTCATGCTTTGATGTTTAAAAGAGTCCCAATAGTTTCATTGGCAGTTTTCACCACTTTTGCCGAAGCATCAAAGATATGTGATTGCACTTTGAGGTTTAGCAGTGGCTCAACCAGATCATTTTTTTCAGGGTTATCGCGTTGCGTGGTTCCAGCTTCAGCAATCTGCTGCGCCGAGCGCGCCATTTCAGTCTGGCTACGTTGCATGCCGGTTAGGCCTTGATTGATTACAGAGCCGATATCCATTACTACACCCCTTACAGAAAAGTCTCGCAAAATGAAAAAACAATTTATACAGACTAATTTTACGCTGAGATGTGTGCAAAAAACAGGCTGCATTGCCGCTTTAACGGGGGATTTTAAGACAAGTTCGGTTTAAGAATCTGATATATAGAACACTTGATGCATTTTTGAGGCTAAGGCTTCATTGCCTTGTGAAATAGGCCTGCTTGCGACTGGATGCGGGAAATTTCCCGAGCTTGTGCAAAAACACCTTGCGCTGTTAAACGATTCGCCACCGGCAGCCCTGCTAATCTCAGTGCTTGCCCACTCCAGGTATTGCAATTGTTGAAGAAACTATAGTGCTCAGTTGCCTGGAAAAATATGCCCGTATCAGCAGCATATGCTTGTAATCTTTGGGCCTTATTTTTTTCGTCTACCGCGATAGAAGAGTCGATGTAATGGATTAGTTGTTGTAATCCGTTGTCATTAATTGCTAAAGCTACAATTGTTTCGGTAGGAATTTCTGTTAAAAGTTCATCGCCGTAAGTTAACAGCTGTAGTGCTGAATAATGTGAGGCAACCAGCGCAGTAGCTGCGGTGCTCCAGGTTTTACTTTTGCCCGTAAAATAATCGCCATCCCCCCAGCCAATGCGCGCAAATTTTGCGCCAGGCAAATCGTCAGCTAATTTCGCGCTTTGTGTTGCAAGTGATTTTGCGTCGAGCACAATGCTGGTGTGCCATTTACGATACACAAAATAAATAATGTGGTTGGTGTTTGTGATGGGGATTGCACTTGCCTTAGGCAGGCTCGCGCAACCAGCGACTAACCATGCGAGAAAAATTATTGTTGCTATTGCTGTTTTTGACATTTTAAATTTTCATTACCGTAAGATTTTTTCCAGCTCTAGCGCATTAAAATATTCTGTTATTGCAGTTGGTGATAATGCAGTTGATGATTGTTGGGATAAAAATGGGACAACAGCCAAACATGGTACCGGCAAGCGTGCGAGCAAACTGTCAATATTTTCTTGTATTGCGGGCATATCTGCATCTACGCAATTTGCTATCCATCCCGCAACTGGCAAACCATCGCGAACAATTGCTTCGAAGGTTAAGAGTGCATGATTCAAACATCCCAAGCGCATTCCTACCACTAGAATGACCGGTAGTTGTAAATTTTTAGCGAGATCTGCCATGGTTTCGCGTGGATTAACGGGTACTCGCCAACCTCCCGCACCTTCAACAATTGTAAAGTCTGCCGAAGATAAAACCCCACGGCAAAATCCTGCCAAACGATCAACTGACAAGCTGCGCTTTTCCTGTTGTGCGGCAATGTGTGGAGCAATCGCCGCTTCAAGTGCGATAGGGTTGATTTGCTCATAGCTTAATGTTTGTGTAATAACCGACTGCAATATAAGCGCATCATCATTGCGCAAACCCGCGGTAGTTTTTCCGCAACCGGCGGCTATAGGTTTTAATGCCGCCGTGGTTAAGCCACTATTTTTTGCAGCAAGTAATAGCGCTACGGAAATAAAAGTTTTCCCCACATTAGTGTCGGTCCCGGTAATAAAAAACGCTTTTTTTGCCATTAATAACGACTCCGCTTTTCAGCGATAATATAAAAAACATCATAGGTTGCAGGTAATAAATTATCGCGCCGGAAACTTTCATACGCGGTTTTAAAAGCAGCAATTTTTTTTCGCCCCGTCAAACCTGCCGCTCGTCCACGATTAATATTATGTGCTCCGAGGAATTTTAGCTCGCGGGTGAGGTCGGCTAATTTTTCAAATTCCAGCGCTGATAATTGCTGCTCAAAATGATTGAGTAAAAAACTATTTTCCAGTAAGCATTTCTTGATGTCCTCGCAGGATCTGAAGCGGTTGACATGAACATAATTATCCACTCGTTGCCATGCGCTTTTTAACTCATGCAAGGTATCTGGGCCAAGGGTAGAAAAAATTAATGTACCGCCGGGCTTTAATACGCGATTCAACTCGGCAAATAATTCAGGTAAATTATGGCACCATTGCAAGGCAAGGCTGGAGAAAATAACATCGACGCTAGCATTTGCGAGTGGTAGTTTTTCGGCATCGCCACACAGCCAGGTATTTATTGCCGGATTTTTTTCTTGTGCAACGGATAGCATGCCTTCGGCGATATCCAATCCCATAATTTTTGCTTGCGAGAATTTTTCTTGCAGATGTCTGGTGAAATATCCCGTCCCACAGCCGAGGTCAAGTACAATTTTGTGTGTGTGATTACACTCAATTGCATGCAATAATTTTTCGCCAACATTGCGTTGAAACTTGGCGACCGAATCGTAAGTATGAGCGGCGCGACTAAACGATTGGGCGATGCGTTTTTTTTCAATGGGGTCAAACGTAATTGGTGCATCATCGTAACCATTTAATGGAGTCTGATTCCGTTGAAAAAAATCTTGAATATATGCCATAACTTTTTCGGGTTGACTCCAATGTACCGCATGACAAGTTTGAGGTAATAAAATAATTTTTTGCCGAGTATTTGCTGCGCTTAACGCTGGAGCTGCGCTAGCGGGCACCAGCACATCTGCTTCGCCTAATAAATGTAAGCCTGGTTGAGCTAATGCCGTAAAGGCAGCGCGATTATCTAGCTGTGATAGCAACTGTAACGCTTGTAACCAGTTGGCATTGACGGCTTCAATAGCAATAAGCGCTCGTATCTTTTTAAGTAGTGCACGCTCATTGGCGTCGCCTTGTACTAATAAACCGCTAAATATTTTTAGCGTGCCATGCGGATCATTTTCAAAGCTTGCAGTAAAATGATGGTTGGTTGCTGAATGCATGGCATCAAGATAATCGTCGCCGGCGACAAATTTTATATTTGCTGCGAGCGTAATAATTTTTGACACTTTATGAGGATAACGCGCCGCTATTTGTACTGCCAACATGCCACCCAGCGACCATCCGATAAGTACACCAGAATCTGGTAATTGTTGTGCAATAAAATCCACAACTCCATTCAAAGAATAATTACTTATCTTAGCGCTCTCTCCAAAGCCGGGTAAATCGATGGCTATAACTTCGCCAAGCTTTTGCAGGGGGGGGAGTATAGGTGCCCATGTCCTGGAGTCGCAGCCCCAGCCGTGCAGTAATACTATTTTTTGCTTGTTCAATGGGGGCGGACTATTCAATGGGGAGAGGCTCCATTGATTTTGATAAGGTCAATGGCGACAGACTCCATTGAAAAAATAATATCTGCAAGCGCACTTAACAAATCATCTACTTGTGCAAGTGTGTGTTCGGCACTAAAAGTGATTCGTAAACGCGAACTGCCAGCTGCAACAGTGGGTGGGCGTATGGCAATAATTAAAATGCCTCGCTCTGCTAGTGCTGTAGACATTGCTAAGGTTTTAACTTCATCGCCAACAATAATCGGTTGAATCGGCGTGGTTGAGTTTGTTAATTGCAAACCCAGTTTTTCCGCGCCCTTACGAAAGTGTGTGATGAGTTGTTGTAAATGTTCGCGGCGCCAGGATTCAGCTTGCACTAAACGCAAACTGACGCGAGTTGCGGCGGCTATGGCTGGTGGCATTGCTGTTGTATAAATATAGGGTCGCGCAAATTGAATTAAGGTTTCGATAAGTGTTTCACTGCCGGCGATAAAAGCACCGAAAGTACCAAAGGCTTTGCCGAGTGTGCCCATCAAAATAGGCAAGTCATTTTGTGTTAACCCAAAATGTTCCGCACTGCCACCGCCATTTTTTCCTATGCAACCAAAGCCGTGCGCATCGTCCACCATCAGCCATGCGTTATTTTTTTGCGCGAGTGCTGCGAGTTCAGGTAATGGCGCATAATCGCCATCCATGCTGAATACGCCATCGACTACAATTAATTTTCGGTTAGCTTCCGTTTTTTGTAATCGCGCTTGCAAATTATCGAGATCATTGTGTAAAAACCGTTGAAAGCGTGCGCCACTTAATAAGCCGCCATCTAACAAGCTTGCGTGATTTAAGCGATCTTCAAACACCGCATCGCCTTGGCCCACCAGTGCAGTAATCGCGCCGAGGTTAGCCATGTAGCCGGTGGAAAATAATAGCGCACGGTCGCGACCTGTGAATGCGGATATTTCTTCTTCCAGTGCGTGATGCTCTTGCGAATGTCCTGCGACTAAATGCGATGCGCCGCTGCCTATGCCAAAATTATTGGCTGCATTTTTGAATGCAGACATCACGTCAGGATGATTTGCCAGGCCAAGATAATCATTGCTGCAAAAAGCAATATAGTTTTTTCCGTCGATATTAACCTGCGGCATTTGTGGTGAATTGAGTAGGCGCCGCGTGCGATATAAATTTGCAGCTTTACGTTCCGCGAGCGCGGGAGCGAGAGTTTGATCTAAAGTAAGGCTAGTGAGAATTTTAATAGTAGTCACGATTTTAATAAATTAATCACAATAAAGGTTAAAAGCGCGAGAGAAAATTGATGGTCAAATAGTTGGTGTTTACTTCGCCACCATAGGCAATTTTGGATTCCAGCGCGCGCCAGTTTTGCCACTGCAAACGCACAATATTATTTTCTTCGGTCACAAATTCTATGCCTGCTGCCCAGCCGTAATTCCAACTAAAATCATAATCTTCGGTGCTGCTTGTTGTTTTCTGTTGGTTGCTAGAATTGTAATCAGTTTGAGTGTCCCAGGATGTGTAGACTATAGAAGCGCCTACACTCGGCCCCAAAAATAATCGCGATGCATGAGTGAGTGGCAAGTTCAAAAATGCGTGCCCGCCCAGTGTGAATGCTGAGACCCGTTCGGCTTCAGCATCGTCCACACCAAAGAAGCGCCAGGCGCTAATCAGCCCCTCTGCAGAAAGCTCGGCAGAAAAGTAATCGTTAAATCTATTGCCGGCAAAACCGCGCAAGATAAAATTTGGATTGTGGCAATCACCGGCAAGAAAGCTGGGTTTATATTTTGTGTTGCACGCTTCACCAAGCCCAAAACCTCCACCCATATATTCCAGGGCAAATAGTGGTTGCGAGCACAAGCTGGTTATCACAGCTAGCATTAATTTTTTCATTGCAGGATTCCGTTTCATTCTAAGATTCCGTTTCATTTACAGTTCCTTGCAAATATTTTTCAATCTATTTAGCCGCGTTATAAAAAATGGAATCCATTTCCGCTGCTTGAAGTTGGGTTGTTATGGCTGCTACTTGTTCAGCTTCATCTTCGTGTACTTCGTAAGCTTCGGCATTAATGCCCAGGCGTTGAAATAATTGCATATCTTTATTGGTTTCGGGATTCGCTGTGGTTAATAATTTTTCGCCGTAGAAAATAGAATTCGCGCCGGCTAAAAATGCCAGGGCTTGCATTTGATCATTCATTTGTTCGCGACCTGCGGATAAACGCACATGTGATTGCGGCATCAGAATGCGTGCAACAGCAACTGTGCGAATAAAATCAAACGGGTCGAGGTCAGCTTGATTTGCCAGTGGCGTGCCTTCCACTTTCACGAGCATATTGATGGGCACAGATTCCGGATGTTCACTCATGTTCGCGAGTTGCAACAACAAACCTGCACGATCACTTTCTGCTTCGCCCATACCAACAATGCCACCGCAGCAGACTTTCATACCTGCGCTGCGCACATTATCGAGCGTAGTTAAACGGTCTTGATAAGTGCGTGTGGTAATAATTTCACCGTAAAATTCGGGCGAGGTATCGAGGTTGTGATTGTAATAATCAAGGCCGGCGTCGGCCAGAGTTTTCGCCTGTTCCTGATCAAGCATGCCTAATGTCATACAGGTTTCCAGGCCCAGCGATTTCACGCCTTGCACCATGCTAGTTACGTAGGGCATGTCTTTACCCTTAGGTGAGCGCCAGGCTGCACCCATACAAAAACGGGTGGCGCCGCTAGCTTTGGCGGCTTTGGCTTCTTCGATAACCTTTTCAACTGCCATCAATTTTTCGCGCTCAAGGCCAGTATCGTAACGGGCAGATTGCGGGCAGTAGGCGCAATCTTCAGGGCAGGCGCCGGTTTTTATCGAACAAAGAGTGCTGACTTGCACTTCATTCGGGTTGAAAAAAGCGCGGTGCGTACTTTGTGCCTGAAACATTAAGTCGCTAAACGGGAGTGCAAAAAGGTCGGCAATTTCAGTGCGGGTCCAGTCATTGCGGATCTTCGGTACGGAAGTTGGTACGGAAGGCAGGTTCATCGATGCATTCATAAAACGTGCTCAGCGAGGATTTAAATTGATTGGTTAGCGCTAATTTATTAGCATAGAGCCCGAAGTGCGAGCGCAGTATGGACATATTCTTAACGGCAACAGCAATGCTGTCAACCCAAAAGGGAGATTTAGGTTAACAATGCAATTATTACGGACTATTGGCAAAAGACTAAGCGGACTAGGCAATCACTTGCTGCCCACCCAATGCTTGTTGTGCGGAGCCACTTTAAGGGGTGAATTGCTCTGTGACGGGTGTCTTTATGACTTGCCATGGGTGCAGCGTTATGAGTACCGTTGCCAGCAATGCGCACTCGCACTTGAATCCGCGGGTAATTTTTGTGGCCACTGCCTACATCAACCGCCTGCCTTTAGCCGAAGCATTGTTCCCTTCGCCTACCAACATCCGCTGACTCCTCTTATCCATCGCTTCAAATATCGGGGTAAATTAACCCATGGAAAATTACTCGGACAATTGCTTGCGCAACATATTAGCGATTGCGCCACTCACGCCGACTGGAAAATACCGGACCTGCTTATTCCCACCCCTATGCACTGGACACGTCGTTGGCAGCGTGGGTTTAATCAAGCGGAAATTTTAGGGCAATATCTTGCGAGCGCTACCGGCATTCCACTTGCGACGCAGATTATTCGGCGCCTGCATAGGACGCCAGCACAAAAAGAACTTACTCGTAGCGAGCGTCAAAAAAATCTACGTAAAGCATTTACGATTTCAGTTAAAGCGCAACAAAAAATTGTTGGTAAGCGCATTGCATTAATTGATGACGTGGTGACAACGACAGCGACTATGCGTGAGCTTAGTCAGCTCTTAATAAAAGCGGGGGCAAAGGATGTACAGGTGTGGGCGCTGGCGCGGACGATGGAAAAATAAAAATTATTTTTTTACTGTAAATATAAAAATTAATGAATAAACAAAACATTTTCTTAAAGCTATCTGGCGGCAAATTATAATTACCGCCAGATAGTTACTTCTAGTTAGTTACTTGTAGATAGCTACCTCTAGATAGTTACCGTCAGAAGAATATCAGTGATGACCTTGCTTCATCGCGCCACCATTACCGTCCGGTAGTACCACTTGTACATTTTGCATCATGCCCTGATCTTCATGTTCGAGAATATGACAATGCAAAACATATTCGCCGATATAACGCTCGTAGCGATTGCGAGTTTCGATAGTGACACCGGTGGTGACAAATATTGTGTCCTTCCAGGTGCCGACCATATTTTGATATTGTGGATCGGTGGATGGTTTGCCCGTTGCCTTGTCAGTAATGCTGACAATTTGAAACGGATTTACGTGAATATGAAATGGGTGGTTGACACTTTTTGAAGACAAAAACCAGGTTTGCGCTGTGCCCAAAATTAACGTTTGATCAATTCGGCCTGATTGGTAGGCGCTATTATTAATCAGAAATTGTACCGGTATATTGGTTGGATTTACTTTAGGTGGAATAACTAAATTAAATTCGATGTAAACCGGTTTTTGATTGGCTTGAATAATTTCTTCATCAGTAATAGTTTGATGCGGAATAAATTTATTTAATTGCAAGGAATTTTTTAAGTCGACAATCACTTGATCGCGCACCGCACCTTCGAACTGCGCGGTAGCAGCTGTTACTAATTGTTCCTGCAGGAAAGTTGTTTGGTTCTCCACCTTGGCATCACCCTTAGCGATTATGATCGCTAGTACTTTAGCATTTTCATGGGAGGCACTTACTGATTCGCCCGCCGTTGATGAATCGTCATAAACACAATAAATTCCCTTTTCTGGCAAAGAAAATAAAATATCGCTGCGATAACCTGGTTGCAGAGTGTTGGTAATTTTCGGAATAATTTTACTATGAGTCAAACCGTCGCTTGCCGTTTCAAACTGGGTGACGTCCAGGCCATTGCAAGCGTGTTTTACTTCGTCCGCTGCAACGCTGGTGTTACTTAAATATTTTTGGTTAGTCACTTTTTTAATGCGCAGATTAATGGTTTCATTAAACCCGGCATCTATCAAGCGCCAGCGATATACCTGTCCGGTGCGCAAGCTAATACCTGGGCGCGCTTGGCCGTTGATAAGCGTATAGCGACCAGAAGTACCCCAAATAGTTGGTCCCCCTACCTGCAAGTCAAAATTCTCAACTACACCTACATCTTTGTCATCGCAAATCCACTGGCCCGCGGCGTTGGTTTTAATTTTTCCAGCGGCATCAAAGCAGGCATAAGGAATTTGTTGCAACAATTTAACTTCATCTTGCGTGGTGCCATTTTGCGCGGTGATAGGTTCAAGCAGCGTATCAATATCACCATTACTTTCATTCGTTGGTTTGCGTGATCCCTTTACAACAATTGCTCCCGACATACCGCTGGCAACTTGTATTGCCGTTGAACCGTGAGTGTGTGGGTGATACCAAAATGTTCCCGCAGGATGATCCGCAGGCACGTTATATTCATACTCAAACGCAACACCGGGATTAATCGATAAGAGTACGTTATCGCTATTGCCGGTGGGCGAAACCCAAAGCCCGTGTGAATGCAAGTTGGTCACATTGAAACAAGTGGAAGGCGCAGGCGTATTCATATCTGCGTGCGAGCAGTCCACTTTAGGTATGGGTAAATTATTCAGCAAATTAAAACGCACCGTTTGGCCCGGTTCCATAATCACCGTAGGCGCAATAAATTGGCCGTTATAAGCGCGCAAATTCACGTTGTCATGCTTGCCTGTCGCCGGGTTGTAAATACTTCCGCCTTGATAGGCGATGGGTAAGTCATAGGCAATTTCATGATCGCTTTGTTGTGCAACACTCGTCATGGTATTGCTTGCCGGTTTATAGCGCAGCGCCGTCAGTTTGGTCTGTACATTTCTTGCAATTAAGAGCGGGGCAGGTTTGAGTTCATCTAATGCTTGCACCGCAGAGGAAATTTCCGGCGATTTTAATGCGCCCTCAGCCTGAGCTAATGCTGCGCTGAAGCCGAGTGCTACAAGCCAAAATAGTTTTGCGCGAAATAAAGGTTGAAAATGAATCATAAATGTTCCTTGATCGAGTGATTAATTAAGTTGGAATAATAATTCAATTGGAAATAGCAGCGTCGTAGCAGCTAAATAGAGCGCAACATTTTTATTGGTATTATTTCTGCGCATAGAAAGCGACGTAAAAAAAATTATTTTATGTTGCTATGCTCGGAAAGAATCTTAGAGTAGTCGCCAGAAATAATAAATGCAAATTAGTGGCGCGTGTTACAACATTTTTTGCGAAATTCGACATTTTCACTCGTCATGCAATAACTCGTCATACAATAAAAAACATGAGAAAAAACTCGCTGTATTTTGTTGTAATATTATTTTTATGTGAAGTGTGATATTTATTAAGACATTAAAATTTAATCCAGTTATTTTTCTTGTTAATAATTATGGATGGTTGTTAATGATATAGATTGATGTTACTGATTTAGAGTGCCAGCACAATAATTAGATCCTGAAAAAGGAAGTGCTACGAATAATGCTACAAAAAATATCAATACCACAATGCTAATCAAATATTCAAAATAATTTACCATGGCACTAGCCCACAGTTGAGGCGCTAACCTGCCATTAAATAGGCTTGCGCATAATTTAAAATTTAAGCCTTACCGGTTTTTTCGATCAATTTCCTACTATGAATCTGCGCATCATTATTCGACAATCTAAAAGGAAGGCAATATGACAATAGTTAGTTACCTGCTAGGCATTAGCTTGGTACTTATTGGCAGCCATGTGTTTGCGCTGCAAGCGTCTTCGCTACAAGCCGCCGACACTGCTAGCCAAATTGTCAGTCAACAATTTTCTGCAGAGATTAAGCAGCGCAAAAATATCGATGAATTGACGCCCGCCGAACTTGCAGTTTATGAGCATGCAGTGAAAATGCTGAAGCTAAAAAGTCAAAACAATGTGTTTGATCGCACGGGTTTTATTTGGCAGTCATGGGTGCATGACTGCTCTTTTGTGAATGTGTTTAATTCACGAAAAGCACAGCTTTCTGAAAAGGACATGAATAAATATTTGTTGAGCAAGGCAACTCCGGATAGTTGCAATACCGGAATTTTTTTAGATATGCCTAACGGAACTAAAGTTCACACAGAGCTGCCAGGGGAATGTGAACACCAAAAAAATATTTTTCTGCAGTGGCATCGCGCGCAACTTTATTTTTATGAGAAGGCTTTGCAAGCCGCTGATCCTGAAGGCGTGTTTGGCCCAAGCACAAAAAATGTTGCTTTGCCCTATTGGAATTTCACCCAAAAACCTTCCGGTGTGCGCTTTCCCAAAGTGTTCGAAGATAAAAATTCGCCCTTGTTTGATAGCACGCGCAATGCGCAAGGTTTAGCTTCCGCATTGCCAACCAGTTCGCCCTACTTGTTAGCCTATATTCTTTACTATGACGATTGGCCAAATTTTGGCGGCGACGAATATGGCAGTAATGGTGGTGGTGATTTGGAAACCAGAATTCACAATCAAATGCATGCGCGCTATATCGACGGCCATATGGCAGACAATGCCACCGCAGCGCTGGATCCTATTTTCTATGTTTTTCATAATTTTCTTGATTACAGTTTGGAAAAATGGATTGAAGTTCACGGAGCAGATCAGCTCACTGGCAGCGAAGAATATCTGCGCGCAGAACAGGATGATAGCTTGCCAAAACCGCAGGGGTTTGACATTGGTGTCGATACCAAAAAACGCACGGACTCAGGTAATTACTTGGCGAATATGGGTCAGGCGAAAATTTATTACGATACCAAAAAACAAGGGTATATTTTTCAGGCGAGCAGTGGTGGGGAATTTATTCCGAAAGCAGAAATTCAACGCCTGATCGACCAGCATCAGGCCGCTGGCTTTGTATTTGGCGATAATGAAAAAAGTTTGTTTAGTGCATTATTGAGTTATGGCAGCGACGGCGCTGTTGCAAATCCGCAAGCCAAACTTCCGGGCAGTTATGTTATTCCCGAGCAAGTCACCAGCAAGCCAACAAAATTATTATTAAATTTTAAGCGCAAACAAGTGAAACCTGATTACAGTTTTCAGGCAGATATTTATCTCTATCCAGAAACTGTGCATGAGGATATTTCCAACAAGGAATTTCGCGATCGCTATCTGGTTACCAATACTGTGCACTGGGGTTTGACAGGTCCGCATAGCAATCATGAATTCGCTATTAATCTGGATATCACCGGCATCAGCAATAGCCTGGTCAGCACTAAACACGGTGAGAAATGGAATATTACTTTGGCCCTGAGCAGTAAAACGCAAGGCATAATTAAAAGCGAAGATTTTTCAGCGCCGATTGTTGGGAGCAGCAAATGAGTAAATTAAGTTTTGAGAAAAATGTTAAATGTTTATTCGCGAAATATATTGACGACATGAAAGATGTCAACGTGTCCTCGAATAAAGGCACCCAATCACTCTTGCTTGGTAATTACGAAAGTGTAAAAGAATTTTATTATAAAATTCAGGTGGCTATTCATGGCTATGACTTTGATCGCAATGGCGTGCCATTAGTGGCAACCAAGCATCTGCTTACCGATAAAAATAACCCCGGTAAATACGTGACATCAGCTCCGCACCCAATGCCGCCTGAACCACCGCAAGGCGACGGCAGGCTGCCGCAAGACGCTATTGATATTTTTGATCAGTGGGTAAAAGACGGTATGCACCCATAACCTCACTCACTTTTCTTTTTGTCGTCACAGATGCTGGAGTCAAACATGTCTTATACAAGTTTACGAATTCACCCTGCCATTGGTATTGCTCGTGTGGGTAATAGCGAAGAATATTATCTTGGACCTGAAACAATGGCGGGTATGGATATTCCCGGACAAATTTTGACTGGCGGCTTACCTATTAAACCGGGTACTGAGAGCACCACTATTGTGAGCACAGATGTGCGCGACAGCAGCGGCAGATTAAAACGGCAAGCGGCGCGATTCCGAATTTTTCAATACGCGTTCAGTGATAAAGCGGGCGCCGAAACTTATCCAACCGGTCAGGGCGAAGAAGTAAAAATTGGCGGCATGGTTGATGGTAAAAAAGTAAAAGATATTATTTGGACCGTGCATTTAGCGAATAAAAAAGCGAATAGCTGGCAAGGTGGTGATGGTGTGGATCCATTTACAGATGGAGCTTTGCCGCCTTTACGTAATCCGGATTTTGGCAAAGTAGCCAGTGACCCATTAAGGTTAAAAAAATTAGTGATTGATGCGGGGCCGCGCAGCATAAACAGTGCAAGCTGCAACATCGTACATTTTGACAAAGCTACTCAAGCATCGGCTGGAAATTTAAGTGATGGATCGATTGTATTTTTACCCAAGTATCCCGCTTCATTCCCCGCCAGCGATTGCGCGAATCAGCAACGTGCCATCACAACACTTGGCGCCATCACGTCAGAAAGTTCGGGTCGTTTGATCGTGATGGGTGGTTATGGTTTGGCTTGTGGTTTTGACAAGGATGGTAATTTTTCACCTACGGCTAAACTCAACGGCGATGTAAATAACAACTATTGGTTGGATGATACGGCCGATGGCCCGGTGACTGCATTTTTACTATTTGAAGATGAAAGCACCAAAGCCATTGATGGCAGTGCCTGGGTTATTTCCGCCGACCCTTCCTACGCACCGCAAACAACTAACGTGGTAACCCTGTGGGATGATTTGTATTGCACTTGGTTAGAAAAATTAAAACTTCAGCCCTCCATTTACAACACGCATTATCAAACCAATTACAAAATAAATTTCGCCAGAGAAGTTTATCCAATTTTTCGTGCGGCATCCCTGCAAAAGTGGAATACCAGTTTGCCGGCAAAGGCGATCGGAAAACATGATGCGATTGGTAAAATAACTGCCGATTGGGATGAGTTTAAAATCATGAACTTTATTCGCGATCCCAATAAAAAAGATGGCGAACAAATTGGCAGCCCCTTAATGCCGCTGTCTCTCGGCGATGCCGGTAAAAGTTTTTTAAGCCCCACCAAAGCCCAGTATTTTTTTCTAAAGCAATGGTCAGAAGGCCACTATCTTTCGGATGCAGCGAGCATCAAAGCCGCGAGCAATGCGCTGGGTGTCGGTGAAGTTTTGGATAAAACAATTTTATTTAATTGCCTGGGCGGGCGCTTTAGTCCGGGTATTGAAATGAGTTTTATTGTGCGCGACATAAATCTTTATCAACAAGATTGGGCAAAACATTATATGGGTGGCCCGTTCCGTATCAATATGCGTCACCTTGAGTACAGCAAAGCAAGCAAGGATTCACCTTTTCTCGGTGTTGGTTATATTCCTTTGCGTCATCATCAGGTTGAGCCCGGTGATTTATGCAAATTTATGGCGTTGCCCTGGCACACGGATTACAACTCCTGCGCTACCCATACTCCCAGCCCAAATCCCGATGGTGAAGTGACTATGAGCGGGCTTAAGGAAGATTGGAAAAAAGGGATGCCAGCTTTTAATACGCTTTTATATTCTTCATGGCCGGCGCAAAGACCCGTTGCCGTTTATACCTATGAGGATGTCGTTGCCAACAATGGCGAGTTGGCAAGGTCACGTTTTTCTGTGCGCGGTGAAGGTACAGCAATTACCCAAACTATTATTGAAGCGGCGGATGCGAGCAAGCCGCCATCTCCCGATAGCTGGAAATTCAGCCTCGGGGCAGCGCAGGTTGGGCGCTACCAGGATCGCGAAGAATTTTTATTAAACTGGCACAAAATTGGTGTCGTCATGCAAGGTCCGGCGATAGTCGGCGAGCGGGGTGCGTCGACCATCAGCAATGATTTTTACCTCGAAGTTGCCAGCGAATTTGCGACTGATAAAAGCAATTTGGTAGAGCCCTGGCGCAATACGGTGATTGATAAACTTTATCCGCCCGAAACAGAAAAAATAAAAAGCTAATGATATTTTCAGCTGCTCAATCACAACAAAACTGTGGGTCAAGCTACAAGTTCAACTACAGGAAGTCCAACTACAGGGTCGCCATTATCGGCGGCGGCCCCGCGGGTTGTGCATGCGCATTGGCTTTAGCGCAAGCTGGTGTAACGGATATTGTGATCGTTGAAGCTGGTGATTATTCGCAATTTCGCATCGGTGAAAGTATTCCTTCCGAAGCTTTATTATTGATGCAAGCGCTAGATATCGATCAAGCTTTTCTGCAAGAAAATCATGCGCCCTGTTTTGGTAATTGCTCCTATTGGGGCAGTGATAAACGTGGCTATAACGACGCGATTATGAATCCCCTTGGTCACGGTTGGCATCTTGATCGCAGCAAATTTAATCTTTTTTTGGCAATGCAGGCGAGCGAGCGAGGCGTTCATCTGCTGCCCAATACCAAGCTTAGCAGATCAATTCCCGATGCAACGGGTTTTAATTTAGCGTTAACGCAACACTCAGAAAAAAATAAAAATTCGCTAACTATCCATGCGGATTTTGTCGTGGATGCCAGCGGTACGCGCGCCGTATTTGCGCGGCAACGCGGTAGTTTTAAACTCAATGATTTATCGTTGGTATGCATGGCCGCGCGTTTTCCCGTTTTAAATCATGAAAAGTTAAATCATGAAAAGTTAAATCATGAAAAGTTGAATCATAAAAACGAAAGATCAGGCTTAACTCATCTGGAAGCTGTCGAACAAGGGTGGTGGTACGGCGCGCATTTACCCGACCAAAGTTTGCTGCTAACTTTTTATAGTCATGCTGCTACCGTGAAAGCACGGCGTTTGCAACACACAGAAAATTGGTTGGCATTATTAGCTGCGGCGACCAATAGCATGCAGATGATAAACAATAACAAATCTTTTGATAATAAAATGCTTAGTGATGTTCGAGTGGCTGGCGGCATTCAAAGCTTTGTCGCGCCATCCTATTGTTTGAATCAGATTTCAGGCCATAGCTGGCTGGCTATAGGCGATGCTGCATCCGCATGGGATCCGATTACTTCTCAGGGTATTAGCAAGGCCATAGCAAATGGCATTGCGGCTGCGCAAGTTATTGGTAACCCTGGCGAGGAATTTACATTTGCGCAAACAATTAAAAAAATGCATCAAGATTATTTAGCAATGCGCAGCCAATTATATCAACTAGAACAGCGCTGGCCGGAATCATCATTTTGGAAAAAACAGCATTTATAAATCTGGAGAAAATTATTATGAGCACATCTTTTCCTGCGACAAAAAAAATAGGTATTTTAGTTTTTAATAATTTCGAGCCGCTGGATGTCTGGGGTTTTATTGAAGCGTTTGCTATAGCGCGGTTTATGGGTACAAGTTATAGCGATTCAGCGCCTTATCCATTTGAAATAACGTTAATCTCCAACGAAGTGAAAACATCCAGCGCTGGTGAAAAACCAAAACCAGTGAAAAGTTATAACGGCGCTGCTGTAGCGCCGGATTATTTTCGCGAGCAAGCGCTCGAACAAAAATTTGATTTGCTGATGATTCCCGGTGGCATTGGCGTAGGCGATTTACTCGCGCCTAAAGATCCTGCATCACTCACCGCACTCCTGGCCTGGGTTCATGCCATGGATAAACAAGTGCCGCTGATAACGTCTGTTTGCACAGGTGCGGCAATACTTGCGCGCTCAGGTGTTTTGGATGGCAAGCCTGCCGCTACCAATCATCAGGCATTTGCATGGGTTACAAGTTTCGGCCCTAAAGTACTTTGGGATAATGTTTCCCGCTGGGTAGATGCCGGTAAATACGTAACTTCAGCAGGCGTTTCTGCTGGCACCGATATGGCCTTTCATTTGGTCTCGCACCTTGCGGGTCGAGCCGTGGCAGAAAGTGCAGCGATTGCCGCAGAATACGATTGGCATCGTAACCCAGAGCAACCTATTGAATATCCGCAACAGGCAGTTGTTCCTACTTCTGCAGGGGAAAAGCAAAAAAATATTAACTACAACGTAAGGATTTCGTAGTGTAGATATTTACGTTGAAGACATTAAAGATCATAAATGTTTATTTCTTTTTTGATGTCGGTCATTTCGACTTCCTGAGTCTTGGTTTTAACTAAAAACTGAACTTCCTCTTTTAATACATCGCCGACTTTTATAGTAAAAACAATTTGTTCATTGGGCTCTGTATTGTCTAGCATGTGGAATAGTATTTTAGTATCCAAAAACAAATTAATATGGGCATACTGGAGTTTACTAAAGTCATCTCGCAAATCAATTTCAATGGGTAAAACTTTAGGTGCAAAATCAACGCCAGACCCATCAATCAATGACTGCTCGGTTTGATTGAGGTCGGTAATAAAAATACCCGTGGTTGTTTTATCTAACCATTCAAATTTTAAACTCCAGTTGAACAGTCTGCTTTGTCGCAGCGATTTTTCTGCTAATGATTGCTGCGCATTAGCCAATTGATTCGGTTCTGGCTTTTCTTCCGCAAAATAACGAGTTGTCAATAATTCCAGTTGATCATTTGGCAAAGCGGCAACATTGGCCGCTGAGTACTGATTCAGAAGATAGGTTTGTCTTTTGTTGTAGGTTAGCAAATCCATCTTTCCATCGAGTTTTAATTTAATGTAAATAGGCTGTAGTTGCGTCTGCCCGAACATTGGAAAGCTTGTTGTTTTTAAATTAAAATTCTCGTAGCTTAAGGGGTAAGTGCCTGTGTAATATTTATTCTCCACAAATGAATACCAGGATAGCACCAGCTGGTCCGAGCCAATCGGAAGCTCGGACCTTTCTGAAAAAAGGTCCTGATTCAGTAATTTCTGTTCCTGTTCTAAATCAATTTTCTCGTCTTCATCTTGTTTGAATGCTTTCATATCTTTGTCGTTAATTTTAATGTGACTTTCAGCTTTATTTTTCGAATTGATAAATTTTATTTCCGTTAAATAAAGCGGGAGCTCGGCATCATGGGCGACATTGACTAAAGCTAGGGCGGTATTTATTTCCCCAACATGATTTACCAGTGTTTGCGAGGTCGAATATAAAAAACAAAGCACAGGTGTTCCCGCCACAACCGCTAACCAGATGATGGCATGGGTTTTATTGTAGGCCTTGGCTGAGTTGTGTTGAATCAGTATTTCTATGCCGTAGTTAAAAAATAGCATCCCCGCAAAACATAGGATAAACATCATGAGCGTGAAGCCAATTGCGGGAAAGAAAACAAATTGATCTTTCCCATAGTTGACCACATAAAGTATAAATAGAAAGAAAAAACCAGTGATTATGGAAGTAAACCAAAGCGAAACCGTCACCGAGGTTTCCCAGCTCTTGTGCGATAAAATAAACCATTGAATAATTCCACCGACAATAGCTGCTACAGCGGTAACTGATAAAATAATCTGCAGCGCTTCTGTGAAATTTCGCCCGAGGCTATGAGTTAGGCTATCCATTAAATTGAACATAAGTATCTCTTTGGTTTATATTTCAGTATTAAAAATAAGAAATGTTACTAAATTTTCTAAGATTTTTTCAGGGATTAGTTTTTGATAACTTTCAAACATACTATGCATTAGCTCCACTTTCAAAATCGAATTTTTTACGCCCTGCATAAAAAACAAATTCAAGGCTAATTGTTTTTCTTTGCTCAGGTGCACCCCAAAGTACACCAACAGCTGCATATGCTTGTTGAAAAAACTCATCACCCATTGCTTCCATGCAGCGCCTGGCCGCTGAAAATGTATGTAAAAAATTGAAATATTCATCCAGATCCAAGTTCATTGACATGGTAAAAGCGGGGGATTCAATTTTTTCAAACGGAATGCCTAGGTCGCGATATTGATTCCATAATAATTTATTTTGTGGTGCCCAAAAGGATTCAATAGTTTTATAAAGCATGCGTTCAATAGTAGCGTCTATTTCTACATTGACCGATGGCCAATTATAACCAAATGCTGAAAAAATTCCCCCGGACTTAAGCACCCTTTGCACCTCTGGCCAAAATAGTTCGTAATTAAACCAGTGCAGCGCTTGGGCAACACAAACAAGATCGCAACTTTCATTTTCTAATTTTACTTTTTCCGAGGGCGACACTTCGTAGCTAATTTTCGGATGTAATTTTGCATTTACAATTTGTTCATTGCTGATATCAGTCGCATAAATACGCTCAAATTCTTTCACTAATCCGATGGCTGCCTGCCCGTTTCCGCAAGCACTGTCCCAAGCGAGACCTGTTGCAGAACATAGGCTCGCTAAATAGGCATAGATCTCTTGTGGATAAACAGGTCTGGAGCTTTCATACAGTTTGGATTTATCGCTAAAAAATTTATGATGGTGCATTGTCATTCCTTAAATTTAATACTTAAATTAACATACTAACCTAGATGCGTAGCTTTAGAATAATATACTTAAAAATTATCAAAGAATTAAATAATGACAAACACAATTAAAGGTATAGATGTTTCCCATTATCAGGGTACGGTGGATTGGTCGGCGGTTAAAAATACTGGAATTGTTTTTGCATTTGCTAAGGCCACTGATGGCAATACTTACACCGATTCACAATTTCAAATTAATTGGCCCGCTATGCAAGCGGCTGGGCTGCTGCGTGGCGCTTATCACTTTTATGAAACTACGGATGACCCAACAAGCCAGGCACAGCATTTCATTGCCACGCTCGGTACATTGGCAGCAAATGACTTACCACCCGTTGTAGATATTGAAGCTTTTAAGGGTAATTTTGGCAGTGCCAGTATCGCGGCGAATTTACAAATCTGGCTCGACACTGTTGAACAGGCAGTTGGGTGCAAGCCGATTATTTACACCAATACCAATTTTTGGAATCAATATGTTAGCGGTGATTTCTCCAGCTACCCGCTGTGGATTGCAGACTACGGTGTAAGCCAACCTAAAATTCCAAGCACCTGGAAAAGTTGGAATTTTTGGCAGTCATCCCAATCCGGGTCGGTAGCAGGTGTAACAGGTACAGTGGATATGGATGTGTTTGCCGGCTCAGCGAGTGATTTGCTGACGTTAACACAAACGACTTAATTATTTGTAATTTATGGCTTAATTTTTAACGTAAGATGCATACTTTTAGCCACAGGAAAGAATTGATATGTCTGATAGCCTGCAGTTTGAACACGAAGGTCTACACGTGAGTGTGAGTTATAGTTCATCGACTAATAGCGTTACGCGCACAGTGACAAAATCCGGTGCTGAAATCTATCGCGATGAATTAAATTTTGATAAATCAATCGTTGCGAGTTTCGAAGTCATGAGTGCTGAAGAGCAAGCGAAAATAGCAAATCATTGGGGCGCTGCGGGCATTAGAACAAGAATAGATGATGGTCAATTTGGTTCAGAGAAATAACTTCACCTTTAAAGCGTTTTAAAAAACTGTGTCGTTTTTCAATATGAAATTAGTAATCACTAGAGCCGCTAACGTTGCTGTCACAACTGCTAAAGTTATTGCTATTGTCAAATGACGAGCTATCTGAACAACTATCGGCATTTGAACCCGCACCTGTGAAAGTTTGCGTTGATGCAATTAGCATTGAATTTTGTATTAATTCTTCATCGCTTATGCCAGATGCATGCTCGAAAGAAATTGGCTTGCTTTCGAGTTCTCCCCGTCTTTTGATGTAAAAAAATACCACCGATAGTAAAAATATAAAAACAACGATACCAACAATTAATGTTTCCATGATCTTTTCCTAATATTTTACTAAGTAAAGTTGCTTTTCCAGTGTTGGTTATTTGTGCAATAATTTTTTTTGCTTTTCGACAAACAGTTGTTCCAATTCACGGCTGTAGAGAAGTTCTATACATTTCTTTGTATTAAATGTTCCGGGTATTGAGCCCTGATAATTCTTTGTAATGTACTTTTCAATGAGCGGTTTAGCATCGGTAAAATCTTCTATGGATAACCGAGAAGCTTCAAGGTAGACGCTCGCGGTATTTAGTGCGTCCGCTTTGTCCTCCTCATTTTTGGCAATACTCGCAAGGCAGCGACTAAGAACCCAGCTCTTATATGTATATCTTTCTTGTTCAGCGGAGTCATTTGTATTTTTTGCATTGCTACATGCCGCTATTGAACTCAATATCAAGATGATGCATAAATATTTCATATGATTTTCAATGTGCCGTTAGTTGTCAATCGTGCTTTCCAATTAAATATTTTTTAATGGTACTGTCTTCCCAGGAGCATTCCATAGCAAATAAATAAGCCAATGAATAATGCCACCATTATTATTGAGACAGTCATTAAATTTATTTTACTATTAATTTTCTTTAAGATAACTAACGCCACTGTTAATACTATTAATCCGATGAATATTAAAACGGTAATTTTAGTTTTCCTATTTGCTAATTTATTTTAATGAGTTTCGCTCTTTTCCAATATCGTATTTCGATAAAATTAAGTCCATCATTATGCGGGTTTCTTGACATGCATCGTCATAAGAATTTCTGATATCGATTCGCCATCGATCCTATACCTGTCTTGATACTCACCAATGATAGAAAATCCCATTTTTCTATATAGACAAATAGCTGGATCATTTCCAGAAAGGACGCAAAGATCAATCCAATCGATTGTATCTTCAGTTTTACAATGCTCAAGAACAAATTTAAAACCCTGAACGTTCATTGAATCTTATCTCTAGCATTTCCAAACAGTTGTTAGTTCGGTAAGCGTGTAGTAAATGCCTTATAGTTTACAGGGTAATGACGTGCTCGATGCTTCATAAAAGGTACTTCTACTGTCTGGTAGAGAACCCAGCCACAGAGAATACTTGCTGTGAAAATAATGGCTGCACCCCTTAGAGTATTGATATCAACGCCATATTGCGTCAAAGATGTTTTCATTGCGTGAAATAATAATGGGTGAACCAAATAAATTGCATAGGACCACAGTGCGAGGCTAGCCGTGCCAGGGATTCGGATGCGATGCAATAGTGAGTTAGGGCTCAGTGCCGCGAGGACCAGAATGCCGAAACTAAATGCTAGTGATGAATAGCCAAAAATAGTTACCAGAAAGGGAAATCCGTAGCCCTTTGTTGGCATGAAATTATGAAAAATATAAAACATAGTTTCAACACTGGTCAGGCCAGTCACTAAGAGAAAGTCTCCCTTCTTTTGTAGTTTCGAGAAAATATATGGGTGAAAATTCTTGAGCATTGCAATGGCTACGCCAGGTAAAAATCCATCAAATCGCGTGAAGCTGGAATAGTAAATATGCTCCATAAACAATTGACCCGAAATGTTTGCTTGTCCATGTTCATACCAATTGTAACCTCGCATGAATATGGCCAATAAAGTGGCGCCGATAATTGCCAGCCAGCCTAACGCGATAGATTTTTTATGGTAGGCAATCAGCATTGTGATTACTGGAAAAATTAAATAAAACTGTTCTTCAATACAAAGTGACCAAGAGTGTATAAAAGTCGAATGAACATTCATATTCAGATTTTGAGCAAATGTCAGGTATGCCCACGTGAATGTGGCGTCTGCATCGCTAAATACTGTTGGAAATAGAAAGTAAATCGCAAGCACAATATAGTAGTTGGGTAGAGTGCGCAGAAGGCGGCGAATATAGAAAAATTTGAGAGAAAAATTCCGTTCTTTGGCAAAAGCTGAGAGAATCTGATTGCCAATTAAATATCCACTTAAAACAAAAAATAAATCCACTCCGGCCCATCCCAATTCGCTCATAAAGCCGAAAATATTTTCATTGCTTACAAGTTTGTAGTTTTCCATTAAAACAATAAAGATGGCGATAGTGCGTAGGGTATCCAGACCACAAAGGCGTTGATTGTGGGATTCCATGGGGTGCTGCATATTCTTTCCTGATAATCATTGGGACGAAGAATGACTCGTGCCCAAGCTCCAGCTTGGACACGCATAAACAAAGCCTGCTAGGAAGAACTTTGAATCGCTTTGCTAACCAGCCAGCCATAATACACAGTAGCACTAACCGCCGCGCCAACAGAAACACATTTTACGCTGCTTGTTTTTTTACATTGATAGGCAGTGGAAATGTAAAGCATGTACCCTCATGGAGTTTTGATTCAACGCTGATGGTGGTGTTGTGAAGTTCTAGAATGCGTTTAACAATTGCTAGACCAAGACCTGTGCTTTGTTCTTGATACTCTGTGGGTTTTTGGCCGCGATAATAACGTTCAAAAATGTGTGGCAAATCATCTTCGGATAAACCTATGCCGCTATCTTTAATTCCTACGTCAACGTGTGTTTGTTGCTGTGCAAGTGATAATTGAATCTTGCCGCCGGCAGGTGTGTAACGTAGGGCATTGTCGATTAAATTTTCTAATACCCGCTCAATTAAACCAATATCTGCATTCACCATAAATAATTGCGAGCTTTGTGGTGTGATAATAGTAATGTCTTTTTGCTGCGCTGAGAGAGAAAATTTTTGAGTGACATCCTGCAATAATTCAGCGAGAGAAAAATGTTCGTAATGAGTGTTTATTCTGCCTGCTTCCAGCTTGCTCAGCTCAAATAGCTCTTTGACGAGTTGCGTCAAACGGTTGCAATGCTTGTAAGCTATTTCAATGTAGCTTTTTCGTTCATAAGCAGTAATATTCGGGCGCATTAGCATTTCCAGGTAGCCCTGCATGGACGACATGGGTGTACGTAAATCGTGCGATACATTGGAAATAAGCTCGCGTCTGAGTGTATCGGTTTGCTGGAGTTTTTCTAATTGTTCATTGATGCGTTGGCGCATGGCTGCGAAAGTTTCGGATAAATAACGAATTTCATCGCCGGTATCTTGAGTAATTGCGGGTGATTTTAATTCATTCAGTTGGAACTCATTCATGGCCTTGGCGAGTTTTCGCAAGGGGCTCGTTAAGATTGCAAATATCAATACAGCACTGGCTATGGCCAGCAAAGTGAGTGCGGCTAAACCGGCAAGACTTTGCTGCACAATGTAGCTGCTGCGCAATGATTGAGTCAGAGTTTGATAAGTTTGCCCGCCCAGAATCACATATAGATATCCTGCGGTCGTGGAGCCATTTGCAACGGAGCCATCTGTAACGGGAAATGCAGAAAAAACGCGACCGCTATTTTGCGAGCGCGGATCATCGCCAGTAATGGGGTAGGGATGTTTTCCAGACAGCAATAATTTAATGGGTGTTATATCAACGCGAGTTCGCACCAGCGACTCCTTAGCGACAGCGTAAGAAAGAATATTCCCTTGAGTATCCAGTAAATAAACTTCAACAATCGGATTCACTACCATCACCAGCGAGCCCAACTCTTTCATGGCGCGCTCATTGACAATGCCTTTGCTAATTAAGGGTTCTCGCTGTGCAATATACATGGCCAAACTTTTGTTCATGTTTTGGGTAATTTCTTGATAGTAGCGATTGTTGCTCCAGTTGGTTAATGCTAAAAAAGTGAAGCCGACAATAAAAAATAAAGCCACGAATACCAATGCCAAACGCGCGCACAAACCGCTAAAAAAATGTTTCATTAATTCGCCTCACAAAATTTATAGCCCACACCCCATACGGTGTGAAGTAATTGTGGGTTGGCAGGGTCTGGTTCAATTTTAGCGCGTAGGCGGTTGATGTGGCTGTTAACGGTGTGCTCATAACCTTCATGCCCATAACCCCAAACCGCATCTAATAATTCTGTGCGACGAAATACACGGCCTTGGTTGTTGGCGAAAAACCACAGCAAATCAAATTCGCGCGCAGTAAGCTCAATAGGCGTGCTATTACTGAATAAGCTGCGTTGCAATTTATCAATTTGTAAATGGTTAATGTTGATTTGATTAATGGTTGCAGGTGATTGATTGTGTTTGCGTTCACTTCTGCGCAATAAGGCCTTAACACGCGCAACTAATTCCAGTGAGCTGAACGGCTTGATGAGATAATCGTCCGCGCCCAATTCCAATCCCAGTACGCGATCCAGCTCCGTAGTACGTGCGGTTAGCATCATGATTGGAAATTCCATTCCACGGCTGCGCAGCTCCCGGCAGACATCTAAGCCATCCAGTCCAGGCAAACGCAAATCCAAAATCATTAAATCCCAATGCTCATTCAGCGCTTTTTGCAGCGCAAGATCACCGCGATCTAGATGAGTAATTTCCGCGTGAAAATCCTGCAAGTGCAGCTGAATTAAATTGGCTAGATCCAGTTCATCTTCCACCACCAAAAACCGACGTTTTTGCACGGGAATTAATTGACCAACGGAAGCTAATGACATTTTCAGGCCTTTGAATGTTGAAGGTGTAAGACTTAGTTAGATGAATGACAAGGCGTGTTGTTTCACGCGAACGATCAAAGATTGTAATTAGTGTAAGTTTTGAGGTTGAGTGCCATTCAATAGCGATGTCAATTAGGTTATTGATAGCAATTATGCAGCAGCCCTATTTTTGGTACTACTGCATAATTGCTCGTTACCTAAAGAATATCAGCTAAAGTAGGTTTATGATTTAGCCGACATCGATAAGATTATAACGGACATCGATAAGATTATTAACGATAGTCGTAATCGCGATCTTGAATGACAATTAATCCAGTAGCACCAGCGGGAATAGAATTAATAGTCGTTATATTTTCAAGGTTACCATTTCTTTCTATACCAAATATGCTGATAGTATGATCACCAGTATTTAAACTGTAGAGCAACGAACCATCGTTACTCATCGCGAGATCAGTTGGTTTGCTCGCAACAGCGGCCTGAGTATTTAATAAAGATAATTTGCCAGTGCGATCAATTGCAAACGAAGAAATACTGCTTGCAGGTGTATCTGTGGTAAAGGCCATGCGTCCGTTTGGTGTGGTGGCAAGCCAGCAGGCAGCAGTTTGCCCAACGGCAACAGCACCACTAATTAATTCCATTTGACCATCTCTTTTTAGTTGATAAGAAGATGCTGTTGCACCGTTAGCTGCACCACCTTGAGCTTCAGATACAAAAAACTTTCCACCGCGACCAAAAGCAAAACCGAAGGGAGTTTTTCCAGAAGAATTAATGGTAAAGGAATTAACTGGAATACCATTCCAGTTAAGTTCAAAACTAGTAATTTTATCGATCGCTTTTTCTGTAACAACCAGGGTATCGCCGTCTTTGTCAAAACTAATTTGCGCGGCGCCCGTGCCGGTGGCGCCGAGTTGTTTGTAGGAATTATTTAAGCTGCGAAGTTTTCCTGATCGTCTGTCAAATTTATAACCGAAAATAGAATCATCACCGCTGTTAACGACGTAAACCAAGTCGTCATTTACCGCAACACTAACAGGCGTAACACCCTTTTCCATAAGGTGATCCAGGAGTATCAAACTTCCATTGTTAACTTTGAAGACAGACACCTCATTACTGCCAGCATTAACGGCAAATAAATAACGTTGATCTTCGCTCAGCGCCAAAGCGCCTTGATTGCCAAGCCCGGCACCAGTACCTTTACCGCCAGTGGAAAATTGTTTGGAGCTTAGCACATTGCCCCAAGTATCAAGCCGATAGGCGTAAACACTATTGTTCGCAGCATTTGACAAGGTGTAAAGCGTTTCACCGTCTGAGTCATTGTAATGAGCGTGGCTGGGCGATGACATAAATGCACCTAAGCTGAGGGCTAAGGCCATGGATCCAAATTTTATATTCATACGAGTCTCCAAAAAATATTTAGGTTAATTTCAATATCCCAACTAAATTATTTGCCGCTTAAAACCCTGTATTAAATCTATTTAGGGTTTGATTGGCCTGAGGTAGACTGCGCTTTGCAATAAATTTATGTATCACGGAAGTATCACGGAAAAGTATTTTTTTTATGATTGTCACAATTTTTTCAAAAGCACGCCCATATTCGGCACGTAAATTTGCATAAATAATTAAGCTACTTGTAGGTAACAAGTAGCTTGTACATAAAAAGTGGCTTATGCATAACAACTAGCATAATTATGCATATTTAAATTTGTGATTTTGTGCGGTTGGCCATGAAACAATAATTTCATGTATGTTGCATGGTTGTGCGGGCTTGTTGACAGGTATTATCAGATTCCTTTGCAATAACTATATTCATAGGAACAAATTTCAAATTTTCACTTTTGATTCGTTACAAATACTAAGTAAGCTACCGTTGTGGCGAGCGGAAGAAAGTGCCACTTCAATGAAAGATAGGGTGAGTGTGAAACATAAAAATAAATCAGCGCTGCTGCGGTAAGCACACTCAGTGCCGGAATCAAATAAATGCTCACATTCAATACTGACATTTTCCACGAACTGAGTTTGTTTCCATTAGCCAACCCACCTGCCGAAAATGCAATCAACATAAGGGTACCTCCGGAAATTGCCGAAATCTGATAAAATAAGATGCAAGACATAGTCGAGAAAATAACAATGATTCAGCCGAGTTTTTTTGACACAG
>JAYTSJ010000011.1:0-14147 GCA_043745725.1 Gammaproteobacteria bacterium
CAGAAAACGACATTAATGGTGATGATACCAAACAAGTTCGTGTCAGCCTTTTATGGAAACCTGACGAGAAGTTTTCTTTAAGTAGTAGTTATCATTTCCAAAAAATACATGCAGATGATCGCCAGGCCAGCAATGAAATGTTTACGGGCGATGAATACACCGCATCCAGCAAATATTTACAGCCTATGAACGGTAAATTGCAGTTGGCGAGTATTGATGCCGATTATCAATTTGATTTTGCAAAATTAACCGCAAGTATTAATCACTATGACTACAAAACTAAAACACGTTCTGATCAAACTGATTATTTAGTCACTCTCGATAACACTTATGGTTGGGGTTATTACACCAGTTACGATCAGTTTTCTGCTTATACTGAAAGTGATATTAAGGTCACCAAAAACAGTGCAGAATTGCGTTTAGTATCGCCCGATGATCAACCTTTACGTTGGTTAGCGGGTACGTTTTTTAGTGATGACGATGTGGATGTTGTAGTTGCAGATACAGTGCCCTGGTTTGCAGCTTTTACCGGCGAAGATCGTCCGCACGATCTCGATTATTACGCAACTCAAACTGAAACTTTGCATGAACAATCTTTCTATGGCGAAGTGGCTTACGATCTAAAACCTGAATGGGAAATTTCAGTGGGTGCAAGAGGCTTTCGTTATAAAGATAATGCGACAACATGCTCGCTACTTTTTCCAACGAGTAAACTTTATGAGGGCAACAATTACCCCGTCGATTGTTTAAGTGGTGATGATGTGCATTCAGGTAGCTTAGGAAAATTCAGCACCAGATATAAATTCAATGCAGATCAAACAATCTATTTCACCATCGCAGAAGGTTTCCGTCGTGGCGGTGTTAATTTCTTACCGGTGGCGGTTGCGCACAATCGTAGTTATCAGCCAGACACTTCCGTAAATTACGAATTAGGTTCACACAGTAATTTTTTAGATAACAGTCTTACATTAAGTGCTGCACTTTTTTATATTGATTGGAAGAAGATTCAAGTATTTAGTTTAATTGACGGTAATAAAGCTTGGGTGAATGCCGGAACTGCCAGGTCTCAAGGGCTTGAGCTAGAGGCACGGGTAAATTTAAATGCAGAATGGTCAACGCACGTTGGTTATTCATTTACCGATGCACAGCTAACGCAAGGAGTTACCAATATTAATGGTGGCCATAACAATGCCTATGATGGTGATACTTTGCCTGGCGCGCCACGCAATCAATGGAATTTTGGAGTTGAGTACACGCATGCCATGAATACAGCCACACTGAAAGCTGGCTTAACTTATTCCTATTTAAGCGATATTTATACCGCACTGAATAAAGATTTTGTAGATTATTCGCACTTGCAGGGTTACAGCACTGTGAACGCAAATCTAGGTGTAATATTGCGTAATTGGCATTTCGAATTATTTGTGAATAATCTTGCCAATACTCGCGGCATCACCGGCAGACGTACATCGCAATTGTTTGGTGAGCCAGGCCAATTTGAATATATAACGCGCCCGCGAACCATTGGGTTAAATCTTAATTATCAGTTTTAATCGCAAGCGAGGGCTAAATTCCCCGCTGCTTGCGGCGAGGTGTTTAATTTATCCATTTCATAAGTTTTGATAACGATAAAATTTATTCTTATCGCATATGTAAATTTTAATTTATAGGCTATAGTTTTCTGGTCGAGCTATTTCGTATCGACATTAATGCATGGTCATTTTTTGGGAAGAGGGTGACCTATGTTGCAAATAATAATTATATGAACGATTATTTGAATGACATAAAAAACTATCAGGAACTCTTTAGAAATTATTGGGATGAAAATCATGGCAGCAAAGAAAACAACTGACAAAAAAGCAGCTGGTAAAAAAACAAGCATTAAAAAAACGGCTTCTAAAAAAACGGCAGCGGAAAGTAAATTAGTAATTAAAGTGCCTCAGGGTGGTCAAGTAATTCGTAGTTTTAATTTAACGCCTACATTACCTGTGGATGGCCAAGCTGGAAATTGGTTGTTGGTTGATCCTGATGCACCAAAAACGGATATTTCTACTATCCGTGTAAGTTTTAGTGGTAAATCCTCAGAAATTGAGCAAGAGTTTGAGCGCGCTATACTAATTGTGAATATGTTGCAAAATTCTAGTGAGAATGGCTATTGGCGTTTTGCGTTGAATGGCGTGGCAACTGCTCCGCAATACAGTGATGTTGATCATGATGTTGGAGTTGAAATTGTTAATCAAGGTGCAACTTTAATTGCACATATCCAAGTAATTGGTGATTCACAAGAAATGATTCTATTTGGTTATGTGGCATCTTTTACGGATACGGTATCGGGTCAAGTTACTATTTATGAGTCGCAAGATCCTGGTGTTTTTCCGGGCCGTCCATAATGACTATTGGAGGGTGCATCTATTCGGCTCTCCATAATTTTTCAATAGTTCTGAAAATTTAACATCGCTGCATAGCAAATCAAACCAAGAAAAACTAAACCACATTCTATTCATTCCATTTTTTAGTGTGTTATCAATATTGAGAATTGCAGATTCATGGTTATTGGCTAGAGTATGAACCAATGCTGCTGTGTAGGTTGTTTCAATGTTTTGAGCGTCTATTCTTTCTAATTCTTGCAGAGTTGTTAACGCAGCTGAAAATTTCCCTAAGTGAGCATAAGCTTGTGATAAGTTGCGTAAGTTTTCACTATTTATTGTATTTCGGTTTATAGAGTCAATAATTTTTTGATATATTTCTTGTGATGCCAAGATGCTACCTGAAAGACTCTCTGCATCTGCTTTATTTAATAAAAGGCTCGTATTTTCTGGGTTTAGTGTTGATGCTTGATCAAAATATTGAATAGCCAATGCAAAGTTTTTCTGTAACAAGTTACATACCCCAAGGTTGCCAAGGCTATCCATTTCATTAGGGTTTTGAGTGATAGCCACTTTAAAATATGCGCACGCTTGTTCAAAATTTCCTTCCGTTAATACAATAAGACCAAAAAGACTAAGTGCTTTATGTTGTTCAGGAGAAATAGCCAATGCATCAGTAATGTATTTTTTTGCTAGTTTTGTTTCCCCTGAATACCAATAGGCTTTTGCGACGTATAATAAATTATTTGCGGTTTTTTTTGAGCTAATTGCTTTCGTATAAAATTTAATGGCGGATTGATAATCTTTGGTTACCATCATTTTGTAGCCATATAATTCGTTTATGGATGAGTTGCTGGCATTTAATCGTTTTAGTTTTGTAATTGAGTATTCTGCGCCTTCAAAATTGCCTTGTGCAATTTGCAGGTAATAGAGATTATATAAATATGCTGCCTCGCCATTTTTGGTTGAATTAGTCGCTATATATTTTTCAATATTTTGTAAGTAAGTTGGATTTTTTGTAGTATTGTGAAGATCCAACGCAACTTCAGTGTAAAGTGTTTGTATGGCAGGAAGGCTTTTGGCGGGGTATTGAAGTTTCTCCAAATCGTCCAGTAAATTGTGACTTGCACCTTTTTCGCGGTAAGTATTATTTGTTTCAAGAAAAGCTGCATAGTCCTGTTCATTTATTTTTGAAAGGGAGTTGTTAAATGTCTCTGAATACAGTCCTCCAACGTTACTCTGCACAATAGTTGCCACCGATAAATAGTTATCCGTCAGAACATCCACTGTTTTAGCTTTCAGCACTCGCAATCTTCCTTCTGTTTTTTTTCCATCCGGTGTTAAGCGTGAAAGTGTAATGGTGCAAGATTCAACCTTGCATTGAATATCAGTCGTAATTAATTCATCTGCCGCTGTGGCGCGACGTACAGTTTCCAGTCCTTCTTTATTGCTGCTGGCATTAATATCGGCAATTTCATTTTGTGGAATTAAATAGTATCCATCAAGTTGAATGATACTTTGTTGGATGGCATCGTAAACTGCACCTTTCACTAATTCTTGTTGAGACTCCTGCATGTCAGCCGTGTTGAGTGTTGGTGGTAATACTGCTACATAACGTGGTTGTTTGGGTTGTAGTTGCCAAATACCAGCGCCCAGTAATATCAGTAGCGTTAAGCCACCGAGCATTGCGGTGACGCTATTTTTTTTAAGGTATGTGTACATTTTTTTTGTTTTTGGCGCTAGTTGTTTCGGGCGTGACTCGAATGTAGCGTGTTCTTGTGTTGTATTACCCTGGTTTGTGCGAGCGCCTAAGTTGTTGGCGCTGGATTTATGTTGTGCATGTGGCAGCGCTGGAGTGTTGTCAGATTCGAATGATGTTGACAATGCTAACTGGCTCAGTTTTTCACATTGTGCTGCAAGCCAATGGGTATTGGCGGGGCGGTTATTAATATTTTTTGACAACAGCTGTCCCAGTAAATCACTAATCTCTTTTGGTAAATTGGGGTTGTGGTTGCTCGGTGGGATGGGTGGATGTGAAATAATACGCTGCATTAATTGTAATTTATTATCCGTCTCACCAAACGGGTGTGCACCGCACAGCATTTGATAGGCCATGATTCCAAATGAAAATAAATCACTTCTAAAATCGAGGTCTTCACCCATCGCTTGTTCGGGCGACATAGAGCAATAACTACCGGCTACATGGTCGGTGAGTGTTGCATTAAAATCTTGTGACTTCGCGATACCTAAATCAGAAATTTTTGCCGCGCCGCGTTTATTAATTAAAATATTTTCGGATTTTAAATCGCGATGAATAATGCCTGCTTCATGGGCGATAGCGAGACCTTGGGCAATTTGCGTGAGCCACTGCATGCGCTGAGCAAAAGGTACAATATGTTCACGCAAATATAATTGTAGATTTTTGCCATCCACAAATTCCATGACTAGTGCAAGTTGCTCTGGTGTTTCTATAAAATCGTAAATTTGTACTATGTGTGGGTGGTTGAGTTTGGCGAGTAATAAAGCTTCGCGTTTGAAACGTTCACGGTAATGTGGTGCAAATAATTCGGTGCGTAAACATTTTATGGCGACTTGGCGATTAAGCCGGGTGTCGCGCGCTAAATACACCAAACCCATGCCACCGCGACCAATGCAGTCGAGAATGTCATAGTGTCCTATGTGCGTAAATTCCTCGGTTGTTTGTGTACTAATAGTCATCCTGCGTTCAAAGAATTTATCAGTGTGAGGGGTAGTTCGTTGGTGAGTGTTGCGCCTTTATAAATTTTAAATTTTTCGCAGCCGAAGCGAATTTTTCCACCACGACGCTCCAACAAATATTGCTGGCCAAGCATGTTCGGCAGGCTGTCTGCCAATTGTTTACGTAATCGAAAAATATGAATATTCATATGCGTAGCATCTAATCCAAGCTCGCTGCCCAATTGATCAGCGTAGATCCAACCCTGGCTTTTATCGTCAAGCCCCTTGGCCGCATCTTTCGCGCGGTGTCGTGCTAATTGCAGGAGTAAATAGTGATGGCTGCGCACAGCTAAATCAATGGTTTGTTGGTGGAGGTGTAATTCAAGTTGGGTGGTTTCTTCGTCGAGGCTCAGGTTAAACACAAATTCCAGATCGTTGAGTTTTTGCAATGGATGAGAATGCGCTTCAGTTGGGCCATATATTTGTGCCCGTATAAATTTCCATGGCATATTATTAATCTGTACCTTATCGCCAGAATGAAGCGGCCGGCGATGTGGTTCTTGTTCCTCATTAATGGTTTCTAAATACCACTGCTGGTCTTGCTCGTCGTAGTAGAGCGCCAATTCAGGTAAGTGGGCGTCTGGCAGTAGGTGGTATTGGGTTAGATAAAGGGGTTGAATGAGGCCCTCAGTGTGTGTGAGATCAAGTGGCCAGAGCATATCAGCGGGCGGAGTAAGATCCATTACCTGAAAGCAAGCATCCGTTAGTTTGGCAAAATGAATGACATCATTTACGTTCAGCTCATGGCTATTGCCTTGTTCGAGAGCAATGCCATTTACCCAGGTGCCATTGAGTCCTAGATTTTTAATGCGCCAATGGCGGCTATTCCACTCAATAGCAGCGTGAAGTTTGGAGACATAAGGCTTATCTAAGTGGGTATCCACAGCGGAGCCGAGTCGGCCAAAGGTATGATGTGGTGCGAGTGGGAAATATGCTTGCGCAGCAACATCAAATAGATAAGCCATATATCTTCTCATGCATAAAAATATTAATTGTTTTTTTAGTTAGGCTTGCTGCTGTAATTCTATCTGCAATATTACATTTTTTCGTTCTTGTCTGTTCGCAATATGGAGTGAATAAATTATCCGGCTACTAGGGTGGTGCTAATTCAATAGTCTGGTAACGCTAATTCAATCGATTTGAACATAAGGATGCCAGATGGCGCAAAAAGCCGCATATGCGAACCGTAATCCTGTGTAATGGGTAAAAACCTGAAGGCGGTATAGAGTGCCACATGCTGCATGAGGTTTCACCCGTTAATCGCTTTTTCTTTATTCAAATGGGAACGTATTTATGATTGTTCCATTTCAGTCTGTAAAAAATCACAAGCCTGTCGCAAAAGCAGTGCATGTATTTGATGAGGCCTCTAGCGCCAGATGGGTGCCGCTTAATAAAAGTTTTATTACTTTAACTAAACTTATCTTACGCGCTGCCGCTGAGCGATTGGGTGTGGCAAGCATTGCAATTACTTTACGTTGCATCAATCATCAAGGCTACCGGCATTTGGTGCTAGCGAGTAATGAAAAGGATTTACATATAACGGCTTTAGGGGCAGTAGAGGAATTTATTATCTCTACTGAAATGCCAATTCATTTGCAAAATGATTCACTGAATACCGTTGAAGCCGTGACAGTTGCCATAAACTACAAACAACAGCGCCTTGGATATATTGTAGCAAAACTATTTGAAACTTCTGAGTATTGTGATGCCTTATCATTGACTACTTTGGTGACAGAAGAGCGAAAAATAACAGCTGATTTAGCCGTGGTTGCTAGTGATATTATGTCCATTATCCGGCGCTACGAAACACGTTATCGCGCCATTTTTATTTATGGCGACCAATGTTATTGGCTTGGCAATAGTTCCGCCCTGCGCCAACTGGAACAACGGATTGATCAACTCACTTATGCTATCCATCCCATTTTAATTCGTGGCAACAAAGGCACCGGTAAAAATATTGCCGCTCGTACTTTGCATTGCCTGCGTTACGCAAGTATTTTACCTTTTATTGAATCATCATGTAATGAATGGCAAGAAGGTGCCGCCGCCAGTATATTGCAAGCGTTGTATACTTATGCGAAGGGCGGTACATTATTTTTGCGCAATGTGGATAAATTGTCGGCTGCTAATTTTCAAGCATTGGAAGATTTCTGGTTAACTAGAAATTCAGAGCTTGCGGATCTTGGTTTGCAAGAAGCTGTTGGGTTAGTTTTTAGTGTGAGTCAATATAATTTTGTGGCCATCCCTGAGCTTAGTGCTTGGTTGAAAAGAAGTTGTATTGAGTTAGGTTTACCCAACTTGTCGGAAAGACGAGAGGATATTCGTGATTTGGCCTGTTTTTTTATGCATGAATACGCACTCTCTATTGAATTCGATTTTACTGAAGAGGCATGGCAACTCCTGGATAATTTTTCCTGGCGGGGAAATGCCGAGCAATTAAAAAATGTTATTCGGGAAGTAGCGCTGCGTGTAGATAAATCATTGGTTACGGCAGATATATTAAATTCCTTTTTGAAGATATAAATTAGTTTTTCTCTTTTCTCTTTTCTCTTTTCTCTTTTCTCTTTTCTCTTTTCTCGCCCTCCCTTTTTGCTATTTTTTTAAAACCCGGCAACTGTTTTATGTTGCCGGGTTTTTTATGTGAATAAACTCTTGTAACGTATAGCTTTGCACGAAGAGTTTAGTGCGAAGGGCTTAACGCGAAGAGCTTGAACTTGAGCTAGAAGTAGCTAACCCGGTATTTGTTATCGGGAAAATATGGCTGACAAAATTGCTGGGAGTTGAAGAGCTGTTGCCAGAGCTGAGCCCAAGATTGTGGCAACCGAAACAACCATTTTGTCCGCTGGTAAACTTTCCATTACTACTGTAGCTACCTTGATGGTAAGTCTCCATGGTGGAGTTTGCCAGTTGCAGTGAGCCTACCTGATTCGTAGTGTCATCAGCGCTGGCTGGAACAGTTCCATTTCTAGTCCACACTGCGCCAACTTCGAAATAGTTTGCGCGTACATCGTGCAACTTATCAAGCTTGGTGTTGGCATCGCGATTGAGCGAAATAAGTTGATCATTGTTGTTTACAGTGGTGCTGTCATGGGCGCCCGGCAAGCTACCCCAAGGGTTTGAGCGGTAAACATTATTGGGTATGACTTGATTGATTGTGTTGGTAGCAACAATGTTGCCACTGCTAATATCTTGGCAAGATCCTGTGCCATTCTGACCACAAACTTTCATTTGTGCGATCAATGAACCCTCCCTGGTTCCGTCATTTTGCATGAATGACCAGCTACCTGAAGAGTTGTAAGGATTGAGTTGAGCTTTCCCTTTCTCTGTGCTGTAAAAATCATCGTTAGGAGCATTGTTCTTGTGTTCAAACGTCGCCCAAACTAATTCGGGATGGCCATGAACTGATCCCACAACATGTATGCCTACTAAGGCTAAGGTTTTCGCCACCCGTGTTGGCTTACCAATCGCCCAAACAGAGTTGTCTTTAATGGGTTGATAGTTTGGCACTGTTGATTGAATCTTGATGTAATCCTGTGGATTTGGCAGTGTAGCTGCATCAACCCAGGCTGTTTTAAGCTCCATCGTCAGTGCATTAGCATCGGGTAACTTAGTTTTATTTTTGGCGGCATAAGCGACGATTTTTGCGAGCTCTGCCTTAGTGCTTGGGAAAGGTGTGCCGGCGGGTAATACGCTATTGTTTACTGCGGTATTGAACCAGGCATATACATCATTAATTTCAACGCCGAAATACACCAATGAACCGTTTAGTGATAATAGTGTGTCACTACCACCAGCCTGACCACCGGCAAATATTTTTTCTGGTTTGCTGCTCCGTAAAGCAAAAGTGTTTGCAGCCGGGCCGTTCACAAATGCGGTGTTGGTGTTAAGGTTAACATCAAAAAATAATGGAGAATCCAATACAATCCCTCCAATGGATCCATAACCCGAACCTGAAACGGGTGAAGCAACCCACAAAAACATTTGTTGTGCCCATTTATAGAAGTCACATTTTGTATTGTTTGGATTTGGGAACTCTAAACTATTCGCGAAATTTACCAAGCCATTTTTGGCCGGTTTGCCACTATGGAATAATTGGGTAAATTCTTTTTCTGATAGTGTGCATGTATCTGGTGCTGGTGCCACGTTTTGAGCCTGTGCAGCATTTATACTGAAGATTGAGATGACGCAGGAAATAAATAGTGATAAAAGTAAATTTAGTTGGAATTTTTGCATGTGTATTCCTTCAATTTAACTAAAAAAAGTGAAGTTAATAAAAAATTATTAACTAAATGTTATATTTGCGGCGAAAAAATATAAATACATATATTTCGGTTGCGTATCGATAATAGTTAACATTGAGTAATATTCAAGTTACAGGCTATTACAAGCCGTTGTACCTGAGTATTCACCCAATGTTATATTTTTCAAGTGGGCAACTAAATGGCAGATAGATCATTAAAAATAATGATTTAAGCGGCGGCGATTGTAATTAGTGACTGTCATTAGAGGCTATCATTAAAGACTATCATTTTTGTGCAGGTAACTTTTTCAGATTTTTTATGAATCTAGTTTTCAGTTTGGAGCAAGAAAATGGCTTTTCGTTGAGTTCTATTTAATGTTTTTAAAATTAACGTCCATGTGTGGGTATGGTATTGTAATTTGTTGCTCATCGAACGCTAATTTTATCTTTTCATTCAGCGCAAAACGTACCGGCCAATAATCCTCAGCCTTCACCCATGGGCGCACTACAAAATTGACGCTGCTCGGGGCCAGTTCTCCTACCGCAACTTCCGGTGCCGGGTCTGTTAATACACGCGTATCATCTGCAATGACTTTTAAAATAATACTTTTCGCAAGGCGAATATCATCGCTATAACTTACCGAAAAAGTCATATCCACACGGCGGGTTTTACGCGATGAGTAATTGACAATGTTGCTACTATAAATTGCGCCGTTAGGGATAATCACTTCTTTGTTATCGGCAGTATACAAACGCGTGGAAAAAATACTGATGCTGTCAATAATGCCTGAAGTGCCAGCGGTTTCAACAAAGTCTCCGGCTTTAAACGGGCGAAAAATTAATAACATAAAACCCGCAGCAAAATTTTGCAAAGAGCTTTGCAATGCCAGGCCAATGGCAATGCCAGCGGCCCCGAGCATGGCAATTAGAGAGTTGGTGTTAACGCCCAGCTGGTCAAGCGCAGCAACCAATACAATCACTAGTATTAATGCGCGCATTAACGACTGCAAAAAATTCACTAAAATTTTGTCGAGTTTGGTGTGAGCAAGTAGCTTGCCGATAAACCGACTAAAAAAATTGGCGATAAGTTGGCCAGCTAAAAATACAATGATCGCAATGCCAATTTTTAATGCCCAGGGAGCTACATGAACATCAAAAAAAGTTAGGAGTTGAGCTTGTTCAAACATGGTGCGCCTCGAATGTTGTCTGAATAATGCTGAAGAGTAGCGTGGGCAAAGCGTAGCTTGCCTACCGGTGAAGATATTTACTAGGGAGCCTTGCTCGCCTTAAAAATTAAGCAATATGCCCTGTAGTGCGCACGCGTTTTCCGCCACTAAGAGTTGCTTGGGCTGCATTTTTTGCTGTTGCTTTTTCTTTTACATAATTGTCAATAAAGTTTTTTGCGGCCATTAAAAACCCGACAACAATAAACGCACCGGGTGGTAAGAGCGCAAGTATTACACCGGGGTAATTATCGCCCAATAAATTTATTTTCCAATGCGCTGCCATATCACCCAACAATAATTGCATGTTGTTAAATATCATGCCCGTGCCCAAAATTTCACGAATCGCACCGACGCACACCAACACCAGTGTAAAACCCAAGCCCATCATAAAGCCGTCAAGTGCGGCAGGGAGTACTTTATTTTTACTGGCAAAAGCTTCGGCACGGCCTAGCACCGCACAGTTGGTAACAATGAGTGGAATAAAAATTCCAAGAATTTTATACAATTCGTAAGTGTAAGCTTTCATCATTAATTCTATGCAGCTTACGAGTGATGCAATAATCATTACAAATGCAGGCAGGCGAATAGTATCGCTTATTTGGTTGCGAATGAGTGATACGGCCGTGTTTGATGCAGTGAGTACCATCAAGGTCGCCAAGCCCAAACCTAAAGCGTTGACTACTGATGCACTTACGGCGAGTAATGGACACAACCCTAATACTTGTACCAATGCAGGATTATTTTTCCATAAACCTTTTTGGCAAATATCTTGATAAGAATTGGTATCCTTGACAGAGTTATTCATGGTGCTGATTCCTGAATAGTTTTTGCAGAATTTTTCTTAAACAACTCATCGCGATGGGAATCCACAAATTCCAATACGCGGCGAATTTGATTCACAACGGCACGCGGTGTAATTGTTGCACCTGCAAACTGATCAAAATCGCCACCATCTTTTTTGACTTTCCAATGTGATAGCTCGGGCGCACTGCTCGACTTGTCATTAAAATTTAAAATCCATGGAGTTTTTTTAATGTCAACTTTGTCGCCGAGGCCCGGGGTTTCATGGTGATCTAAAATACGTACACCAGCAATACTGCCATCCGCATTAATGCCGACGATCATACGAATATCGCCACTGTAGCCATCGGGTGCAACGGCGGGAATGATCACAGCAATTGTTTCGTCAGTGTGCCGCGCTACGTGAATTTCACCACCACTTTTTAACCCTAAACCTGCCCACGCATCTTCGGGAACTTTAATGGTATCCATTAACATATCGTTATCGTGTTTATTGAGCGGCACAATTTCAAACAAGGCTTTTTGTTGCGCTTCACGTTCTGCATGGGCGATACGCGCTTTGGTAAAGTCGGCGGTAAATGCGAGCACAGCGGTGGTCACTAATGCAAAAGCACCAAGCAGTAAGCTATTTTTAGTAATAGATTTACTGAGCATTTATTTATCCTTCTCGAGAACGTTGCGCGCTTTGTTGTGACCATAGGTTCGGGGTGTGGTGTAATAATCAATAAAAGGGGCCGCGAAATTTAAAAATAATACTGCGAAAGCTACGCCATCAGGATAGCCCTTGCCCCACACGCGAATCACATAAATTAATACGCCAATGGCTGCGCCATAAATAATGCGACCTTTATTGCTCACGGCAGAAGTGACTGGGTCAGTCACTATAAAAAATGCACCCAACATGGTTGCACCCGAGAGCCAATGATAAAGAGGTGAGCCGCCGCTGTGTGAGCTGCCGTTGTCGTAAAATAATATTGCCATTAATGCGAGCGCAATTAACATGCTGATAGGCGCATGCCAGGTAAAAATACGTTTGTAGAGTAAAAATAATCCGCCCATTAAAAATGCAATGTTAACCCATTCCCAACCTGCGCCAGCAATTGTACCTGCGTTGAGTATTGGTTCTTTGTGGTAGAGATCATCTATGACTAAGCTGGAGTTTTGTTTCATAACATCTAAAACAGTTGCAGAACTATAACCATCAATCTGTTGGTTAAAAAATATTTTGTGAATGGCGTCGATAATACTGATGGCATGCGCACCATCCACATTAGCGGGTGTCGCCCATTGCGTCATGGGAATGGGGAACGACACTAGCAAAATAACATAACCTACCATCGCCGGATTAAATGGGTTTAAACCCATGCCGCCGTAAAGTTGCTTTGCTAATACTATTGCGCAAAAACTGCCGACTACGATTAGCCACCAAGGGCAATAAGGGGGTAAGGATAATGCTAAAAGAAACGCCGTGACTAATGCGCTGTAATCGGCGAGATAAAATAAAACGGGACGTTTACGTAAGCTAATGACTAATGCTTCAAAACCCAGACAACTAATACTGGCAATCAATAAATTAAAAAATATTCCCACACCAAAAAAATAGGCAAGCGTTAATACCCCCGGCAAGGTAGCGTAAATAACCAGCCGCATTATTTGGCTAGTGCTTAGCGCTCCGTGAGTATGGGGCGAGGTGATATTTAATAAAGCCATAAGTTGTCTCTGGTGGCACTCTTAGGTTGGGCTGCAAAGCCCAACACAACATTGATAAATTCTTGCGATAATACTTGGTCACGTTTCTGGTTTAAGTTTTTAGATGGTCATGTTGGGCTTTGCAGCCCAACCTACGGTTACTGGTGTATTCTGAACTTAAGCATTTTCTTTATCAAAATCCGCCAATTTTTTCTCTGCTTCCGCAAGTTTTAATTCTGCTTGTTTGATGCGTGATTGTTGCCGTACTAATTGTTCTTCAGTAATCGGGAATTCTAGATTTCTTGGCACCAATGGTGCGCGGGCGCTGCCGACGCTATTGCGTGCTGCCTGTAATATACGTTCCAGTTTTACACGTTGTTCTGTTGGTGTTGCTTGCATTTGATTGGCTTTGGCCACTGCTGTAGCAACAACATCAATATGCGGTTGGATTGTTTGTACCGTTGCGCTAACAGAATTATTCTCAGTCGCGTTACTTTCTATGTTGTTAATTGCTATCTTGCTACTTTCTATGTTGCTACTTTCTATTTTGTTGCCTTTTAATGCTTTATTAGCGATTAACATTTTTGCTTCATCAGCAGCTTTTTTACGCGCAGCACGTTTAGCTTCTTTTTCTGCATCTTCTTTGGCAATGCGTTCCTTGCGGAACTCAAAACGTTCGCGCGAGCGATCTGCTTTTTCTTTTTCAATGGTATGCAAACGAATATTACCTTTAGCGGCACGATAGTATTGCACCAAAGGAATTTTACTGGGGCATACATAAGAGCAAGCGCCGCATTCAATGCAGTCAAATAAATTATGTGCTTGCAAGCGATCAATATCTTCTGCCTGTGCGTACCAAAATAGTTGTTGTGGTAATAAACTTGCAGGACAGACTTCGGAACAAAGTCCGCAACGAATACAGGCTTGCGCTGGCGGCGGTGGGGGTAATTCTTTTTTGCTGGCCGCGAGAATACAGTTGGTGGTTTTTACTACCGGTGCATTAAGGTCTGTGAGTGTAAAGCCCATCAACGAGCCACCCATGACTACGCGTAATGTTTTGCTGGCATC
>JAYTSJ010000012.1:0-2374 GCA_043745725.1 Gammaproteobacteria bacterium
GTCATGTTGACGATTTTTTTAAAGTAGCGGTGGAAAACGGATTTGCTGTTGAAGCCGGCATCGGCCATCACATCCATAATGGATCTTGAATTGTCGACCTGACTGAGTAGTTGTTTTGCCTGTTCAACTCTATAAGAATTGACATATTCGAAGAAATTTTTATTGAAGTGACGATTGATAATATTGGATACCTGTCGCGCAGAAAGTGATACGTGGTCGGCCAGTTGCTCTAAGGTAATGTCTGGAGCGAGAAAAAATTTATCTTCTTCCATCGCTTTGACCAGAATGGCAATATGCCGCGGATCAGTCACTTCAAGATCGCTATTTTTTTGTTCCTCAGCGCTGGATTGGACGCCCTTATACAAGTTGGAATGTGTGAGGCTATAAAGCACGAGAGTGTTGATAAAAATGAAATTGAAATAATTGCCGATGATGCCCATGGTATCGGGGAGCCATACTGGGTCTAACACTAAGTCGAGAATATAACCGGCAAAATTCCATATCCAAATCGCAATAAATCCGACAATCAACAACCGCAACCAGGAGTGATCAATCTTTTCTATGTTGGAATAGTTTTCTTTCAAGCACTCGTTGTAATGCACCAGGAGTTGATAACTCATTGTGCCGTAAAGTACATACACAATATTTCTCGCCCATAGGTGCCCCTGAAAAAGCACAGTGTTAAAAAGAGCGTTGTAATCTTGCGCAACATGATAAATTTCGGCATCGCCAAGGCTGTAGTAAAACAGGCCAATATAGAAAGGCGATAATGCCAATGGCAACAGGTGCAGCCATTCACGTCGAGTGAATTTGTAATCTGAGTAGACAATGGATTTGGTGTAAAGATAAAGCATGGGAGCGTTAAGATAGACTGAAAATTTCAGCACGAAGAAAATTTGCACAAATTGGGTTAAAAAAATCGTCTTTATATTAGGATTCCAATAAATCAGGGTATCGAATGCGTCCAAGCCGACGGCGATCAAAAAAAGTGCAAGGAATAGGTTGCTCTGAGCGTTGCCATGGTTCATAACTAGTAACAAAATCACTAGCATTAAGCATTCGAAAATTACCAACAATAGCGGCAGATCATTTAGATAGAAAATGGCAGTTTGCATGAGTAAAACCTATTATTTTTTGTGCAAATGTTGATGTGTTGTTACTGGTGAACAGCGGCAAACATCCAGATTGTAGCGGGACTCTATAGATCTTAACGCGCCTCGTCGACCCAATATATGCATTAAACTGCGTAGGCGCTTGATGTCGGTTTACCTACCAGCGCTCGCACTTGTTTGCCGGTATTCGCACCTTAGAGATTAGCTTTATATCATCGTTTTGCAATAATTTTGTGGAAGGCATCATAAAGTTGTACGTATCCATTAAGATTATTTTATTTTTTGTAACGCATAGGTAGCATGCCTTTTTTTCTAAAAAGTGGGACGTTGAGTGTCGAATATTAAAAAAGTGTGCGTATTTATTCGGCAAAAAAAATTGGGATACAGATAATTTTTCGTAAGCGAATAAGTTTGTGGGGTAACTGTTTGCGAAGTAATTGTTTGTGTTGCAGATTGTGTTGCAGAATTTGCTATAAAAATATGATTGTTCTATTTCGTTTTACCAGAGTTCGTTAACTGCACGAACCCTGGTAAAAAAGAGCTTGTAATAAAACGTGACTTTTAATTATCTATGGCAATCAGTTATGGGTAACCGGTTTCGTTAGGGTTAAGAATCACTTGAGCTACTTGCCATGTTGAAACGTAGGCAGATGCATGGTTGTAAACAACTTTGCCTTGGCCTTTGTAGAGCGCAACCATCACTACATTACCCTGGCCTCGAAAGTTAAAAGGATTAAATGCTTGGCCAGTCAGGTGCGAGGTAGTCGCTGTGGGGGCGCCGCAAAGAGCATTAACTTCTTCCATGCTCATGCCTGGCATAGCTGCGGTGATTTTATTGGTGCCAGCGGCGGTGGCGGGTGGCGGGATAGATGCTGTAGCGGGTTTAGCTTCCGCAGTTTGTGTGCGTGCGGCATTAAGATTAATAGTGCCTTTTACATATTGTTCTGCCTGCGTTTGGGGCAATAATTTGAGCGACGCTTCAACATATTTATTTAATTTGCGATCACTGCTTTGTGCTAATACTTCTGCCAGGGTATTGCGGTAACGGCTATTGTGAGTGCTGCCTAAGGCTTTTGCTGACCAGGCCAAGGCATCGGTATATTGACGGTCATTGCGCGTATAATTCTGCAATAAGATTTCTGCCATGGTGTCGGTAACTTCTAGCTCGCTATAGCCTGAGTTATAAATACTCTCGGCGGTGCTTCTTATGCTTTCAGGCCCACCTTGAGTTAACAATTTTAATTGATATTCACTCGTGGGAG
>JAYTSJ010000013.1:0-23512 GCA_043745725.1 Gammaproteobacteria bacterium
TTAGGTTGGGAGGCAAAATATGGTCTGGAACGTATGATGCAAGATGCATGGCGTTGGCAGCAAAAAAATCCAAATGGGTTTGGCGAATAGGAACAAACAAAAAAGCCGATCATAAAAATGATCGGCTTTTTTGTTTGAAAAATTATTTTTAAACTAAATTTTTATCTGTAGCAAAAGAAAGTGCAAATGATTTAGGCCCGACATTAATTGCACCTGTCATGCTCATCATTGATAACATGGTTTTAATGTTGTGTTGTTTGCAGAACTCGCGAAACTCAACCAAAATCCATTCATCTTTAATTTCATCGAGCAATCCACCGTAACTCATGGCGATAACATCGCTGGTTAAACCTTGCTTGATTTGTTTGCGTACATGATCAAATAATTTTTCCAGCGCACCCAAAAATCCCTTGCCAGTGCCAATTTTATCAGTAGAACCGCGATGCAATTGGACAATGGGCCGCACGTTGAACATGCCTGCCAATTTAAAATTTACCCACGAAATGTTGTTGTCGCCTTTGCGTAAGTGACGACGATCGCGCATGTAAGATAAATCGTTAGGAATTAAATAGCCGTACACTTCATCGCGCATAGTATCGATAATGCGAATAGCTCTGCTCAGCGGTATATTTTCAACGTGAATTTTTTTTACTAATTCGTACACTAATAATGCATGGCCAGTAAACATGGACATGCTGTCATACAACCGAATTCTAAAGGGGATGCGCCCTTCGGTTTTTTCCAACTCGCGGAATTTTGGCTCATTAATTAAGGCTGCTTCAGATACGCGTTTGTAAACTTCGCTTTTTTTACTGTTGATAGTAATTACTTGCACTAAATCATATTTTGGCAGCAAGCGCTCTTTTAAAATATGCGTCATATCATTTACTGAAAGCGGGTCTGACTGAGCTAAACCAAATTGTGCTTTGGAATGATTTTTATAAAAATTTAACATGGTTTGCGGGTCGCGATAATCCATCGCTTGGCCGCCATCATAGTTAATATAAATTGGAAGGACTTCAATATTGTGTTGTTCGATAAACTTTGCAGGTAAATCACAACTTGAATCTACGGCAATGCATGTTCTTGATGTCATGATGTTCGTCTCCATTATATAACCCTCTTAAGGGTATAGCGCTCTCGGGGCGATCTCGGGTTTAACGCATTTCTCATACTTCATTAACGAGCTGCCATTGATGCCAGTATTTGCTTTTAATGGCATTAACAATAGTCGGCTTTACCGGAGAGTGGTGTGAGGCAGGGGATGCATGAAGTGTGCGACATGTCGCACAGACAGTGGATATTTAGACGACATTGATTATAAAAACTTAAACGCCAAGGGGTAGTTGAATTTGAAACTCGGCCCCACCGAGGATGGATTGTTGGATGTGCAGTTGGCCGCCGTAGCTGCGAATAATATCGGCGGCTACCGCTAAGCCAATCCCTTGGCCTGCTTGGGTGGTGTCCAGGCGCTGGCCACGCTCAAGAATGCGCGCTTGTTGTTCTGGTGGGATACCTGGGCCGTCATCGGTAATGTTGATGAACAGTTGCTTGCAGTTGTTTCTGTCATCGAGGCGGCTGCTCAGCATGATGTGTGATTTACAGTACTTAAAAGCGTTCTCGGTAATGTTGCCGAGTAACTCCATCAAGTCCTGTTCGTCGCCGGCAAAAATAGAGTTGGGCGCTAATGTGCAATTGACTCTGACGTGTTTATCGGCGTAAACCTTTTGCAGAGCGCTCAGCAAGCGCTGCACAATAGGTTCGACCGCAGTGTGCTGGTGGGAGCCCTGTTGCTGACTGGAAACTGCGCGTTGCAGTTGATAGCTAACCACTTGATTCATGCGTGTTACTTGTTCGCTAACTAATTGCTGCAACTCTTCATCGGCAGAGGCCTGGCTAAGCGTGGCTTGCATCACCGCAAGTGGTGTTTTTAAGCTGTGAGCGAGATCGCTCAAACTATTGCGATAGCGTTGGCGCAGAGCTTGTTCGCGCTCAAGTACCTGGTTGAGGTTGTTAACAATATCTTGCAACTCATGGGGATGATCACCTTGAATATTGTTGGTGTCACCGCTTTGCATCGCATTAAGTGCTAGCGCCAGTTTTTTTAGCGGGCGTAAACCCCACCGTAAAATAGCGGTTTGTGCGACCAATAATAAAACGCCAACCGCGCCAAGCCATTTCCATAGTTGATTGCGGTAGGCAATCTTTTGATCGAGAAAATCTTCACTATTGTGAACCACTACAAAGCGAAAGGGGTGTTCGCGGTTTTTGGCATCTTCCCAAATAACGTCAAAGTGCGCGATAAAGGAATTGTCACCATTGAGTTCAATCGTGGTTTCGGCCATTTGATCGGTTTTAAACGTGGGTGAAACTTTGTCGTAAGTAGGTGCAATTTGTAATGCGGCTGAGTTGGAGTTCCAGATAAGTTCTTTTTTGTCGTCATAAATATAAGCATAAAGCCCGGAATTGATACGTTCAAACTCGGTATCGATGAGTGCGGCAGGCATTTGTAATTTGTTTTTATCGCTTTTTTTGAGGGGTTTGTCCGGTAATTCAGCGGCGCTGAACAATAAATAAATATGCCCGCGCAAACGTGCTTTTTCGGCTTCGATTAAACTGGTTTGAAAGATACGATCAAGAAAAAATCCGGTTACGCCCAAAAATACGGGTAGCAGTAACAGCGACGCCAAAAATAAACGCGCGGTGATGGATGAGAATTTTTTGCTAAACACCTAATTACCTATCACGCAATTATCCAATTTATTGTTTGTCGAGATTAAAACGATAACCCAAGCCGCGCGAGGTAGTAATTAGATTTAAACTGCCATCTGGGTCTAATTTTTTGCGTAAACGGCCGACAAAAACTTCAATCACATTGCTGTCGCGGTCGTAATCTTGCGCATATAAATGTTCGGTTAACTCTGTTTTAGAAATATTTTTTCCGGCATGCAGTGCTAAATAAGTGAGTGTGTTGTATTCAAAGCTGGTCAGTTCTATTTCTTGTTCGTCGCGGTGTACGCGGCGTGCGCTGGTGTCTATAACTACTGATCCGTAGCGTAACACTGGCGTGGCATGACCATTGGCGCGGCGCAGTAGCGCGTGCAAGCGTGCTCGTAATTCTTCAGGGTGAAAGGGTTTCGTTAAATAATCATCAGCACCTGCTTCCAGGCCTTCTACCTTATCCTGCCAATTTCCGCGTGCGGTTAAAATCAAAATGGGGAAGTTACGCTTCTTGGCGCGCAGTTGCTTAATTAATTGCGTGCCATCCAGTAAAGGTAAGCCTAAATCAATAATTGCTAAATCGTAATCATATTCGCTGCCTAAAAATAAGCCCTCGCGGCCGTCGGCAGCACTATCACAAACATATTTTTCGCTCTCAATTAATAGCACAATTTGTTCGCGCAGCGCATTTTCATCTTCAACCACTAACAAGCGCATTCTTGATTTCCTTTAAGGTAAATATTTTGAGGGTGACGTTTAGTCACTATCTCGCAGTTTTATGACCCAGTCTGTAATTATTTGTTCGCAGCGAGTTTTTATTCGTCTGTCATTTATTTTTCGATAACTAATTGTTTTTTATTGCTCAATAATAGTACCGTTATCGGCATCGACATTAACCGTTTTCATGCGACCGTTTTTTTGCAGCACTTTAACGCCATAGAGAATTTTGTCTTCATCTTGAAATTTGCGTACATTCATTACTTTGCCGTCTACATGTTGCTGCGCGCGCAAAGCGGCATCGGTGGCTGAAATAGCTGGCTCTACGGTTTCATCTTCGGCGCTGGGCTGAGCAATCATTTCTTGTGCTGGAAGTGGTTGATGCGCACTTGGCTCGCTGCCAAATAAATCTTTTTTGGCAAAGGCTTGGTGCGCAGACACAAGCAATGCTAGCGCCAATGTTGGCTGCAAAACGAGAAGATGCTTGTTGTTCTTAATAAATTCTTTAAACGTTAGTTGCGACATTGTTGCCTCCGCACTTTTTAAAAAAGCCTAGTTAACAGCGCCTGATTTTTCTTTGGCGCGCCTTGCTTTGTGAACATTGTCATCCTCTATTCATAAAGATTCAATGTTCGGGGCCGTCATTGGTAATAATAGTTGCCTCAATCTTGGTAGCTTGGGCGCACTTCTACTGCAACGGCGATTCGGTCACCTGGGTGACGGTTGGTGCGAGTTTGATAAACGCGGCCTTGATAGCTGTAACTCACGTCATAACCAACAATGCGATTTTCGTATTCAGTGCGGTAATGGGTATCACACACTTCCTGGTCGCGGTAAGTCACAGCCCGTGAGCCTCTGCTTGCATCATTGCCGATAGAGGCACCAATCAAACCGCCAACCGCGGTTGCGCCACCTCGCCCATGTCCTATTTGGTGACCTATAGCGGCACCGACCAAGCCGCCCATAACGGTGCCAGCAAAAGAGTCGCCATTTCTACCGCGCTCTTGGTGCGCAATGGTTTCTACGCGGCAAGATTCTTGTGGTATTTCAACGGCAACACTTTGATAGATGGGGCGAGCATCTATTACGCGACCATAATTTTCTTGCTCGGAATAGTTTTCTGGTTCGGAATAGCCTTCTGGTTCAGGATAGATTGCTCGTTCATAAACGATATCGTGGTGGTGATGTCTATGCTCGGCAAATGCCGAGTTGGCAGCCAACATACCAATACTTAAGCCTAACAACGTACGAATCAGTACAAAATTCAATGAGTGGGCTTGCATGATATCTCCTCGGCTTCATCGAGATTAGTAACGCAAAACAGCGTCAGTAGGCACAGATTAAGTCCGCGAACCTGAATTGAGGCTGAAAACTAGCAGGTTTTCTTGTCTATATGCACACATAAAAAGGTTGATGAGCCACCAAAACCTGACCTCAATCAGGGTATAATTGCCGCCTTATTTTGTTCTTTGTTGGGTTTGCGTGTTATGGCAGAAGTGTTGAATGTTAAAGATTATATGGCCGAGTTGGGGCGTAATGCGCGCAATGCTTCACGCGTGATTGCTACGGCACCTACGGCATTAAAAAATAAAGCATTGCTTGCGATTGCAGATGCTTTGAATAATTCACGTATAACCTTGGTGGCAGAGAATCAAAAAGATTTGTCTGCCGCTAAGGCTAATGGTTTAGATCCGGCGATGATTGATCGCCTTGCCGTTAAACCCGCCACTATCGATAGCATGATTGAAGGCTTGCGCCAGGTCGCAGCCTTGTCTGATCCTTGCGGCACTATTACTGATATGAGTTATCGCCCCAGCGGCATCCAGGTCGGCAAAATGCGTGTACCGCTTGGCGTAGTGGGTATTATTTATGAGTCGCGTCCGAATGTAACAATTGATGCTGCCAGTTTGTGTTTGAAATCGGGTAATGCTGCGATTTTGCGCGGTGGCAGCGAAGCAATTCATTCCAATCGTGCAATTGCTGCTTGTGTGCAAGAAGGTTTAAAAGTAGCTGGTCTGCCAGCGGCTGTCGTACAAGTAGTGGAAACTACAGATCGCGCAGCTGTGGGTGAACTGATTACTATGCCGCAATTTGTGGACGTTATTGTGCCGCGCGGTGGCAAAGGTTTGATCGAGCGCATCACTCTGGATGCCAAGGTGCCAGTGATTAAGCATCTTGACGGTATTTGCCACGTATTTATCGATAGTAAAGCTGATTTAGATAAAGCCTTTGCAATTGCAATCAACGCCAAAACACATCGCTATGGTGTGTGTAATGCAATGGAAACTTTATTAGTAGATGAACAAGTTGCGTCAGAAATTCTACCTCGCTTAGCTGCCGCCTATGCTGAAAAAGGCGTTGAATTACGTGGTTGCGAAAAAACTTGCGCCATTATTGTTGCGAATGCTGCTACTGAAGAAGATTGGGCTGAAGAGTATTTGGCGCCGATATTGTCGATCAAAGTTGTATCGGGCTTAACGGAGGCAATTAACCATATCACCCGTTATAGTTCGCAGCATACAGATGCAATTGTGACTGAGGATTACACTCGTGCGCGCCGCTTTATCAATGAGGTGGATTCGAGTTCGGTAATAGTAAATGCCTCTACACGCTTTGCCGATGGCTTTGAGTACGGCTTGGGAGCGGAGATTGGCATTTCAACCGATAAAATTCATGCTCGGGGACCAGTCGGCTTGGAAGGTTTGACATCGCAGAAATGGGTGGTGTTTGGTGATGGGCATGTCCGTCAGTAGTACACCGTTGAATGTCGCTATCTTCGTTTATGATCAAGCGGAGGTGTTAGATTTTGCCGGTCCTTTTGAGGTATTTAGCACAGCTAACCGGCTTGCAAGTCCGAGTCCTTTTTGTGTGTTTTTAGTGAGTGAAGCGGGAGAATCTATAACGGCAAGAGGTGGCTTTAGTGTGATGCCAAAATTTAATTTTGATAATCATCCTCCCGTAGATTTGCTGATTGTAGTGGGCGGTGTGCATACCGCTGAAATGAATAAACCTAATGTGTTGAACTGGATTTCAAATACGGCGACTGCCGCGAGTTTAACTGCATCTGTTTGTACTGGTGTGTTTTTATTAGCTGCAGCTGGGGTTGTTACAGCGCAAATGGTGACGACACATTGGGAGGATATTGCTGATCTGCGTTTGGCATATCCTCAGCTTACTGTGAAAGAAAATAGCCTCTGGGTTGATGCGGGTGCAATTGTCAGTTCTGCGGGAATCTCGGCGGGTATTGCGATGAGTTTGCATTTGGTTCGGCGGCTACATTCAACTGAGCTTGCGCTGAAAACCGCGCGTCAAATGGAGTTCGATTGGCAACCATGAAACGCAAAAAAATTGGCCTTTTCGGTGGTACTTTTGATCCGATTCATATCGGCCATTTGCGTTTGGCGCTGGAGTTAAAGCAACAACTTCAGTTGGATGAAATGCGGCTATTGCCCTGCCACAAACCGCCGCATCGCGAAGTGCCGCAAGCGAGCAGCGAACAGCGAGCAGAAATGTTGCGCATTGCTCTGCAGGATTGTTCGGAATTGCAATTGGATGAACGTGAACTGCAGCGCGATAGACCTTCCTACACGTATGACACGTTAGTTGAGTTGCGTGCAGAATTAGGCGGGGAGGTAAGTTTGATATTGTGTATGGGCGAAGATGCTTTTGCGGGAATTACCAACTGGTATTGTTGGCAAGAGTTAATTCATTTAACACATATTGCGGTTGTTGCTCGCCCTGGTTGGAACTTGCCGCAGAATGGCGATGCGGCAAATTTACTAAAGGCCTCTCAGTCTGAAGTTAGTAGTTTAAATAATGAGGCGTCAGGTTCGATTGTATTGCAGGCGCCGCGTTTATTGCCTGTTTCTGGCACAGAGATTCGTCAGCAAATTCATGCTGGTGAGTCCGCACAGTTTTTAGTGCCAGACAGGGTGTGGCAATATATTCGCGAACAAAATTTATATCGCTAGTGTAAACCGAAATTTTTTATTTTTATTTTTGAAAGCTAATAAACCAATAGGTAAGTGAATGTCTGATTTAAATAAAGCAATTATTACCGCCCTTGAAAACCTCAAAGGCAAAGAAATTCTCACGCTCGATGTACATGCGCTGACCGATGTAATGGATACCATCATTATTTGCAGTGCTACCTCCAACCGTCACTCGCGTTCCTTGGCCGAAAATATGGTGCTCGAAACTAAACAGCAAGGTTTCCGTGCTTTAGGTGTTGAAGGCCTGGAGACTGGTGATTGGGTGCTCGTCGATTTTGGCGATACTGTAGTGCATGTTATGCAAAAAGAAACGCGCGATTATTATGAATTGGAAAAACTCTGGTCAAAAGTTCCTGTTAACCGCGACAAGTCAACTCGCGACGATCCGACCTATGATCCACTTAACCGTGAGTTGTAAAAGCCTGTGAATTGCAAAAGTGTGAATTGTAAAAACGTGCGCTGTAAAAAAATGCATTGTAAAAAAGAGCTTCGCTAAATGCGCATTCGCATTATTGCGGTAGGCACTAAAATGCCTGATTGGGTAGAGCAGGGCTATGCGGAGTACGCCAAACGCATGCCGCGCGAGTGTGTGGTGGAAATGGTGGAATTACCACTCGCACAGCGCACTAAAAATACTGATATTGCTAAAGCGATGGAAAAAGAAGGCGAGTCCATGCTGGCAATGATTGGTAAAGGTGAACAAGTTATTGTTCTCGATGTCAAAGGCAAATCCTGGAGTACGGAGCAACTTGCTGAAAACATGGCGAGTTGGAAAATGAGCGGAAGCAATTATTGTTTGCTGATTGGTGGCCCCGATGGCTTGGCTCCGGCGTGTTTAGAGATGGCCAGTGCTAAGTGGTCATTGTCGGCGTTGACCCTACCTCATCCCCTGGTTCGTATTCTGGTGATCGAGCAGCTATATCGTGCTTGCACCATCCTCCAAAATCATCCCTATCATAAATAGATTATTTGAGTCTTCACCCTCATGTTTGAAAACCAACAGTTTAAAGATCACCTAAAAGAGGCCGAGGTATTTAAGGTGCGCTTGGGGGTGATGATTGGCCTTATGCTGATGCTGTTTGGTGTTCTGATTTATCGTTATTACGATTTACAAATTGTTAATTATCTTAATTATGTTACTCAATCTGAACACAATCGCGTGCATGTGGAGCCAATTCCACCCACGCGTGGTCTGATTTATGACACCAATGGTGAAATACTGGCAGACAATCGCCCTAGTTATACCTTGTCGATTATCGTCAATAAAAATACTGACCTTGAAGTCACATTGGCACTCCTTAAAACCTTAGTTGACATTACACCTGCGGATTTAGAAAAATTTTACAAACTTAAAAAGCAACAAATTCATCCGCTTGAACCCATACCCCTGCACTATCAATTAACGGAAGATGAAATTGCTCGTTTAGCGGTCAATGAATATCGCCTGGATGGTGTGCAGGTAGATGCAGAATTAGTGCGAGATTACCCCTACGGCGAATTGTTTGCACATACCGTTGGCTATGTCAGTCGGATTAACGAGACGGAATTGGCGCAATTTACGGAAGAACAGTTGCGCCGCTACAGTGGTACTTATGCTATTGGGAAAATTGGCATTGAGAGCCGCTATGAAAGCGATCTTTTGGGAGAAGTCGGCAGTCAAAACGTAGAAACAAATGCGCGCGGTAGAGTGCAACGGGTATTAACTCGGATTGATCCGAAGCAGGGTAAAAACGTTACGCTGAATCTCGATCTGAAATTGCAACAACAAGTGGTTAATGCATTAGCGGGGCGCCGTGGTTCAGCGGTTGCGTTAAATGTCAAAACAGGTGGCGTGCTCGCCGCGGTAAGTAATCCCGGGTTTGATCCTAATTTGTTTGTTACTGGCATTAGTTTTAACGATTACAAAGCGCTGAATGAGTCGACGGAGACGCCTTTAATTAACCGGTTTATTCAGGGTCAATTTCCTTCCGGGTCGACCATTAAGCCTATGTTGGCGTTAGCGGGTTTGCATTTGGGCTTTACCGATGTAAATCGTACTATCAGTGATCCTGGTTATTTCATGTTGCCGGGCAGTACCCATATGTATCGTGATTGGACGTTAAGTAAATTGGGTGGTGGTCACGGCAGCGTGAATTTGAAAAGAGCGATCGCTGAGTCTTGTGATACCTATTTTTATGAGCTGGCGTGGCGGATGGGCGTCGACAATATCCATCCTTTTGGTGCTCATTTTGGTTTAGGGGCACGCACAGGAATTGACATTCCTAATGAGCGTGCTGGTGTTTGGCCATCGCGGGACTGGAAACGCATCAAGACGAAGCTGCCGTGGTATCCCGGCGATAACGTTAATATCGGTATTGGTCAGGGTTTTGTATTGTTGACGCCTTTGCAATTAGCCGTGATGGTGAGCACTATTGCCAGCCGTGGCGATCGCTTTCGCCCCCAGTTAGTTAAAGCTGTTGATGGCGTAGCGAAGGCACCCATTATTGACGATCATATCGACATCAAAAAAGAGCATTGGGATGCTGTGTTTGAAGGTATGCAAGAGGTAGTTCACGGTGCTCGCGGTACGGGAAAAGCGTTTAGCGTTGGTGCTGATTATTTGATCGCGGGTAAGACTGGTACCGCGCAGGTAGTCGGAATTGCTCAGGGTGAAAAATATAACGCCTCGGGCTTGAATGCAGTACATCGCGACCATGTTCTTTTTATCGGGTTTGCACCGGTCGATAATCCGCAAATAGCGGTAGCAGTGATTTTAGAAAACGACGATCACAAAACGGGTCACGCCGGGTTGGTGGCGCGGGCAATTTTTGATGCTTATTTGCGTGGAATTTACCGCGCGGAAGGTGAAGCTATTAATGCGGTACCGACTAATAATGCTGCCCCTGGCAAGTTGCAAAAAGCTATTTCTGATCCTGAGGCTGATGGCGCATATGAAAGCGATACCTATGACGACAGCGCCTATCTTCAGGATGATGTTAAGGCTCCCGTTGAAGATTCGGTGCGATCTAATGAATAGCGCAAAGGTTTTTGTATTATGAGCGGTCATGATTTCTTACGGCGTATGCCTGAATCCGGCGCTGGCTTTAGCCGGCGCGATAGATTTGCCCAGCGCTTTCATATTGATTATATGTTGTTGTTTTTGCTCCTGGCTATTTCTGGTGCTGGCATGGTTGTGCTCTATAGCGCCAGTGGCAACAGTATTGAAACTATGCATAAACAAGGAATATTTTTCCTGATTGCCTATGGCGCCATGTTTGTCATGGCTCAGGTGCCGGTAGATTTTATGCGCCGCGCTGCGCCCTGGCTCTATTCGCTTGGCGTCGTGTTTTTGGCGTTAGTACTAGTGATGGGGATTGGTGCAAAAGGTGCGCAGCGTTGGTTGGGGGTGGGCAGTATTCGCTTTCAGCCTTCTGAAATTATGAAGTTGGCGATGCCCCTTGCTGTTGCTGCTTTTTTAAGTCGTCAGGTTCTTCCGCCACGATTGTTACATATTGTGCTCACCCTTTTATTGATTGCTGTACCCACTGCGTTAATTATTAAGCAGCCGGATTTAGGTACTGCAATTTTGGTCCTGGTGTCCGGTATGGTGGTGTTGTTTTATGCCGGGTTACAGTGGTGGTACATAGCGGCGGTAGTCGCCGCATTTGCTGCAAGTCTATATCCTGTCTGGCATTTCATGCTGCACGATTATCAGCAAAAACGTATTCTGATGCTGCTCAACCCTGAGAGTGATCCACTGGGCGCCGGTTGGAATATTATCCAATCAAAAACGGCAATTGGCTCCGGGGGGTTGCACGGTAAGGGCTGGCTCGAGGGCACCCAATCGCGGCTCGATTTTTTACCCGAAGGGCACACAGATTTTATTATCGCAGTGATGTCAGAAGAATTTGGTTTGATTGGCGTAGTATTATTAATCACTGCTTATATATTAGTGATTGCCCGCAGTATGCACATTGCGCTGAACGCGCAAGAAACGTTTGGTCGTTTGTTAGCCGCGAGTATTGCCACTACTTTTTTTGTCTATGTTTTTGTCAACATGGGAATGGTTGCCGGTATGCTGCCCGTGGTCGGCGTACCGCTTCCATTTGTGAGTCAGGGTGGAACGGCAATTGTGGTACTGATGGCTGGATTTGGTATTTTAATGGCCATTGCCACTGAGCAAAAACGTATAATGAGTTCGCAAAAATGAGATTGAAAATGGTATTAAGGAAGGAAAGTAAGCGTTTCATAAACCTGATTAATGTTGCAGGTACGATTGTAAGTTTGAGTTTTTTATTGGTTCTCGGTAACTCTGCATTTTGTATGGCTGATTATCGACAGCATCCGGAAGCACAAAAGTTTGTGGATGAAATGGTGGTGAAAAATGGATTTACGCGCACTGAATTGCAAGCATGGCTTGCCAAAGCAGAAAAAAAACAAGCCATCCTTGATGCAATTTCTCGCCCGGCAGAACAATCAAAAACCTGGAAAGAATATCGCCCGCTTTTTATGGTGCCTTTGCGCATTGAAAATGGTGTGACTTTCTGGCGCGATAATCGTGCGCAGCTTGCGCGCGCTGAAAAAGAGTTTGGTGTTCCTGCAGAAGTTGTTGTAGCTATTATCGGTGTTGAAACTAACTACGGACGCAATACGGGTAATTATAATGTGATTGATGCGCTGACAACGCTTGCGTTTGATTACCCGCCGCGCGCGCCATTTTTTCGTGCCGAGTTAGAAAATTATTTTCTTCTGATGCGCGAACAAAAGCACAATCCCATCGAATTTAAAGGCTCCTATGCGGGGGCTATGGGCTATGGCCAATTTATGCCATCGAGTTATCGTAAGTGGGCAGTGGATTTTAATGGCGATGGTTTTACCGATATTTGGAAAAGCCCCGAGGATGCCATAGGTAGCGTCGCTAATTATTTCAAGCAGCACGGCTGGCAGACCGGCGAGCCGGTGACTGTGGGTGCTCATGTTACCGGTGAGCCGCAGCCGGAACAATTCAATAACATTGTTGTACCAGAAGTCACTATCGATCGGTGGCGTCAGCGCGGTATTAATCCTATCGCATGGCTGCCTCCTACAACAAAAGCTATTGCGATTCAATTTGACGGTGAAAACGGCCTGGAATATTGGTTTGGTTTGCAAAATTTTTACACCATTACACGTTACAATCGCAGTCCGATGTATGCCATGGTGGTGCACCAACTCAGCCAGTCCATCAAGTTAGCGATGGAGAAAGAGTAGTGAGTTTCGTCATGCGTGTAATGAACCCTTCCGTGCTGTTTTTAGTCGCAGTTATTTTGCTCAATGCTTGTTCGTCTGCGCCGGAAAAACCTTCATCATCTGTTCCGTCGACATCATCAACGAGTGGGCGTTATCCCGGCAAGGATAACGATTGGGGCCCAGCGGATGAAATTGATATGTCACGTGTGCCTGATGCTGCACCGCACTATGAAATGCGCACCATTGCCGGCAATAAAAATCCTTACACCATATTGGGTAAAACCTATAGTTTATTAGAGGATGAGCGCAGTTATAAAGAGCGCGGTAAGGCTTCCTGGTATGGCTACAAATTCAATGGCGAGCTCACGTCTAACGGCGAGCTTTACAATATGTTTAGTATGACGGCAGCGCACAAAACCTTGCCGATTCCATCCTATGTTCGGGTCACCAATATCGCTAATAATAAAAGCGTGATTGTGCGTGTTAATGATCGCGGCCCTTTTCATGATGATCGCATTATTGATTTAAGTTATGCTGCCGCGCAGCGTCTTGGCATTACGCAAGAGGGGACGGGCGATGTTGAGGTAGAAATCGTCGTGCCTGATGATGATCCGCGTCCACCATTGCGTGCGCGAAAAAAAGAAATAACGACTAACTCTGTAGCAACTAATCAGAACGCGGGTTTTGGTAAAGAAAGTGCGAGTGTCAGTGCGGGTGTCATTGAATCTGATGGGGTTCTGCCACCAGGAACCTATCTGCAAATAGCGGCTTTTGCTGTAGAAAAATCCGCACAACAATTTGCCGCTAATGTTGGCAGTAAACTTAGTTGTCCGGTAGTGATTAGTGCGGTAAAAAATCCGAATAATTTATTTCGCGTGCGGGTCGGCCCATTTAAAGATGCGCAAACTCTGCAGGATATGCGCGAACAATTACAAAAAATCAATATTTTGCAGGCGCATATAGTCTATCAATAAGTTTTTATCGGTCGGCCAATGCTACAATCCGTTTCAAATTTTATCTGTCATTGTTTTATCTTCAAAGTGGTTTTCTATGCTCAGTACATGTTTAACATTTAATTCATTTTACCGTAGGGTTAACCGCGTAATACTTGCGTTGGTAACCTGTAGTTTATGCGCTATGACGCAGGCACAACAGCCAAAGCCTGTTCTCGGGCAGATGACAGCGCAGCCGGCAGTCGCCATTCCCGCTGCACCGCAATTAGCGGCGACTGGTTTTATCCTTATTGATGCCACTACTGGAGAGGTGCTCGCTGAGCACAATCCAGATCAGCGCTTACCGCCAGCCAGCTTAACTAAAATGATGTCCAGTTATCTGGTGGTGGATGAAATTGAGCGAGGCCGAATAGCGCCCGGCAATTTGGTTAACATTAGCGTGAAAGCATGGAAAATGGATGGCTCGCGCATGTATGTTAAAGAGGGAACACAAGCCACAGTAATAGATTTGTTGCGCGGTGTGATTGTGCAGTCGGGCAACGATGCTACGGTTGCGCTGGCGGAATATGTTGGTGGCAATGAAGATGCCTTCGTTGACATGATGAACAAAAGAGCAGCTGTATTGGGAATGAAGGATACTCATTTCCAAAATTCGTCGGGCATGCCCGCAGAAGACCATTACAGTACCGCTCGTGATTTGGCGCGTTTGGGGCGAGCTATCATCAATGATCACCCATCGCACTATGGTCTTTATGCTGAAAAAGTTTTTATCTACAATAATATTCGTCAACCTAATCGCAATCTCCTGTTGTACCGCGACCCTACAGTTGATGGTTTGAAAACGGGGCATACTGACGAGGCAGGGTTCTGTTTGGTGGCATCCTCCAAACGCGAAAATACTCGCTTGATAGCGGTAGTAATGGGCACTAAGAGCGATGAGGCGAGAGCGACTGAAACGCAAAAATTGCTTGCTTATGGCTTCCGCTATTTTGAAACCGTTGATCTTTACAAGGGCAGCAGCCAAATTACTAAAGCTCGTATTTGGTCTGGGAAGGCACCTGAAGTTTCATTGGGTTTAGCCCATGATGTCCGGTTAACCTTGCCTCGTGGTCGTATTGACGCACTGCGCGCTAATGTACATTTGCAAGAAAATATTAAAGCTCCGATTACTGTTGGTCAGGCCTTAGGTAGTTTAAGTGTTGAGTTGGATGGTAAAGTTATCAGTGATGAACCTTTGGTCGCGCTAACAGCAGTAGAGCAAGCAAGCTTATTCGAGCGCACCTGGGATAGCATTAAGCTTTTCTTTCGCAATTTGTTCAGTTAATTGCTTTATCCGGGGGTGATTATCACCCCCGTTGTTTTGGAGATATTCTCTCGTGACCGAACAACAACCGCCTAAAATTGAATTCCCCTGTGAAAATTATCCTATCAAAGTCCTGGGCGATGCCGACCGTGAAATGCACAGTTATGTGTTGGAGATAATGGAGCGCCATGCTCCCGGATTTGACCAAACCCGCATTACCATTGCCGAATCCAGTAAAGGCCGTTTTCAATCGCTAACAGTTTGGATTACCGCTACGGGCGAGTCGCAACTGCGTGCCATTAATGATGATTTGCGTATCAGCAAAAAAATTAGAATGGTGATGTAAGGTGCCTGCCACGCGTCTGTTGGAAGTTTCTGATCTTGGCTTAAGCCCTTACGAAAAAGTCTGGGCTGCAATGACGGAGTTCACTGATCAGCGCACGCCAGAAACAATCGATAAACTATGGCTAGTGCAGCACCCATCGGTTTTTACACAAGGGCAGGCGGGTAAAGCAGAGCATCTCTTGATGACTGGCGATATTCCTGTAGTGCAGAGCAATCGCGGCGGACAAGTCACTTATCACGGCCCCGGGCAGTTAGTTGCTTATCCTCTTTTGGATTTGCGTCGCTTAAAAATGGGGGTGCGTGATTTGGTTAGCGCTCTTGAGCAAACCATAGTTGCCACCCTCGCGCATTATCACATTGACGCTTCCGCAAAGCCCGATGCCCCCGGGGTATACGTTAACGGCAATAAGATTGCTTCCCTTGGGTTGCGAGTAAGGAAGGGCTGTAGTTTCCATGGCCTGAGTTTAAATGTGGCCATGGATCTGGCGCCTTTTTCACGTATTAACCCCTGTGGTTATCAAGGGCTGGAAATGACACAAATGCGGGATTTGTTACCTGAATCGCCAGTTTTTGCAGATGTGCAACAGCAATTGATTAATCAATTTGCGCAGAAATTGGGTTACGAAACCTGTAGAATGCCGAACCTGTTTTGATCGCAAGCGAGGGTTAAATTCCCCGTGGCTTGCCACGAACTAGATTTTTGGAACAAAAATATACCTCGCTGCTTGCGGCGAGGTGTTTAATTTTAAATCTATCTTTTAGGCCACCAGAGAATTTCCATGTTCGAGCCACAAACTCCCAACCTAGAGCCGGTTAAACGTACTGAGCGCCACAAACAAGGCGAAAAACTGCGCGATGCAGAAAAGGTTGAGCGTATTCCCGTAAAAGTGATTGCGAGCGACCGCGCTGAAATCCAGCGCAAGCCAGACTGGATTCGTGTGCGTATTCCTGCCTCTCCTGAAGTTGAACGCATTAAAAGTATTTTGCGTAAAAATAAATTATCGTCGGTGTGCGAAGAAGCTAATTGCCCCAACCTCGGTGAATGCTTCAGCGGCGGCACCGCCACTTTTATGATCATGGGCGATATCTGTACGCGGCGCTGTCCTTTCTGCGATGTTGGCCACGGCAAGCCCAATCCTTTGGATGAAAACGAGCCGCGCAAACTCGCCGAAGCTATAGCCGAAATGAAATTAAAATACGTGGTAATTACCTCGGTAGATCGCGATGATTTACGCGATGGTGGAGCGCAACATTTTGCCGACTGTATTCGCGAAGCGCGCGCACTGAGCCCTAAGTTGCAAGTAGAAGTTTTGGTGCCGGATTTTCGTGGCCGTATGGAAATTGCATTAGATATTTTAGATAAAGAAGCGCCGGATGTGTTTAATCACAATATGGAAACAGTATCGCGTTTATATCGCCAGGCGCGCCCTGGCGCTAATTATGAATGGTCGTTGGAATTGCTCAAGCAATATAAAGTACGTCGTCCGGATGTGCTCACCAAATCTGGTTTAATGGTTGGCCTCGGCGAAACTAAAGAAGAGATTATTGAAGTGATACAACACATGCGTGCGCACAACATCGACATGCTCACTATCGGTCAATACTTGCAGCCATCCAAAGATCACTTGCCCGTTGCACGCTATGTTCACCCGGATGAGTTTGCTGAATATACAAAAATGGCAGAAGAGCTAGGTTTTAAACACGCCGCTTGTGGCCCGCTGGTGCGTTCTAGTTATCATGCCGACAAACAAGCTCATGGTGAAGAAATGAAATGGTTGGGTGATGTTAAAAAAGTTTAAGTGTTTATTTATATTTAAACGGCATGATTAACATAGTAAAATATTTTTCTAAAATTAGCGCCACTAAAGATATTCTTTAGTGGCGCAATTCTTTGTGGCAAACGATTAGTGTCTAAAAAATTAGAGATTAACATTAAGCTATTACAACATGCGCCGAAGCATTTTGCGCAGGTTGCAAGATGGCATCATCAAGAATGTGAGCGCCAGGGTTTGCAGTCAACACTCGCTACTCGTCAACAGCGGTTACTGCTGCACGTGCAAAATGATGCAATCCCTAAAACAATTATTATTACTCAAGGCCGGCACTTAATCGGTTGCGTAAGTTTGGTAAATTACACCTATCGTGTAGATACTAGTGTATTAATCCCTACCAACTCTGCACCTGTTTGGCTCAGTAATTTATTTGTTGTTGAAAATAAACGCAGACAAGGCTTTGGTAATTTATTGATTGAAGCAGCAAAAAAATATGCAGGCGATTCCGGTGCAGAAGAATTGTGGTTATCGGCAGTTGAATACACTGACTACTATGAAAATCGCGATTGGAAAATTGTGCGCCGCACGCGCTTGGGTGGCAGGCAAGTAAATGTGATGCGGGTGGTTTTAAGCTCAGCATTGAATGCTTGTGTTGCCGAATGATGCATATAGCATGGTTGTGATTCGGAAGGTATTAATATTGAGTGCGGCGCTTATCGTATCCTAGGGATAGGTTAAAATTTCGGTGACTTTGCTCTGGGCTGGCGATGTCAGCAAAATTTATTTTTATTTCTCTAAAAAATAACGTGCCAGTGGTCGCTCAATAAATCGATAAGTGTTTTGGTTAATTGCTGCGGAAAATTTTGTTTTCGCTAGTGCAGTTTTCCCCTGGCGATAATCCTGGTAGCCACTGTAAAAATAAAATTCAGTTTTTTCGCAGCTAGTGTGTGCTAAATTTTTTAATTGGTCAGCGCTGATTTTTGCATTCCAATACTTAAATAGATTTTCTTCCCAGTTATTATTGAGTGATATTTTTTTATAGATGGGCTCGGGTTGTTGTTGGGCCTGTTGGGAGATTATGTCGTTCTTAATTAAATCATAAATGCTATAGGTTTCACGGATATTTATGTAAGCTGAAAAACCTTTGGCAGCATTTTTCCAATCCCCTTCATTCATTAGGATTTCGTGATAGCCAGTTTCGCTAATGGCATAGCCACTGTTGAGTGCGCGTAATAATAGCGCGTCGGCTTTTTGATTATTCCCTAACATAGAATAGTTTTGTGCAGCAATTGCCAAGTCGACTTTGTTCTCATCAAGCTCCAGTGCAATATCGGCTTCATTAATTCCAAGATTATTCAGGTTCTGATCGAACAATGTGCGGGATAAATTGTAGTGTAAGTTTTGCTCCGTAGGTTTTAATGGGATTGCCAGTTTGTAATATTTGGCAGCATTGGCGATATCACTGCTGCGCTCATAATTACAGCCATTTGCATCTGCGCGTTTTTCGTAAGTCGTGGCAATTGCTTTGTATAAATCCATGGAGTCATGAATACTTTCGGCGCCTAATTTTAATGTTGCTAGCGCCAATGAAAAGTAGTGGTCATCGTTATAAAATTTAGCCAGCTCAATGTAGGCAGCGTCACTCCGCGGGTGCTCTTGAATCGCCTCCAATAAAATTTCGCGCAAATATTGATGGTTTGGTTGATGCTGCGTTTGTTGCCAGCTAGCAGTAAGTGCATACTTTGCCAATGATGGCGGGTTAAGTGTGCTGCGCGCGGTTTCAGGTAATTGCAAAAAAATATTTTTTGCATCTGCAAAGGCAGATGGCTTGCGGTTGTGTAGCGTATCATTGTAATAAATATAATAAAGTGCGAGCAATACTGCCTGATTGCCAGGGACCATCATTAACACTTCGTTGAAGTAGTTAATGGCCAAATCATGTTCGTGCATATTGTCATTTTTTTGAGAATTTTGCATATGCGTATAGCCCAGGTTATACAAAGGCTCTGGGTTATTGGGATCTTGCGCAACCTTTTGTATCAACTGGCTTATGGTTGGTGCATGGTTAGTTTTTTGCGAATCCTGCAATAACGCGGCAATCTTACTGTTCACCACAGGCGGTGTGCTCATGGTTTTAGTTGGAAGTTGTTGCTGGACAGAACAACTTGTTAAGATTGTCAGAAGTAAAATATGAATAAAAAATTTCATTGAATAAAAAATTTCTCTGCTGTATCCCAATGATTCGGATAGGTGGCTTTTATTAAATCTGGAAACCTAGCTCTTCTGCTTTGACAAAAGATTTTTCAGATTCGTAGAGTAAATTGCTGTAGCCCTGCGCTAAACCCAATACATAAAAAGCTTCGCCATTTTTAGGTTCATTTTTTACTGCCTGGGTTGCCGCTTCCAATGCTTTATCGTAAGCACCATTTTTAATTTGCAGTCGTGCTAGTGCAATAAAGTTAGCCGCTTTTCCGCTACTGGTTGCACTTTGGTTTAATGCGACAAGTTCGGCTGCTGCTTTGTCATAATTGTAGCTGATCAACCAATCGCTACTGTCGAGCAATTGATGTATTAACGAATAGAATTTTGGATAGTCTTGTGGTGTTATATGGCTGGGTTTTAATACAAACGTTATCTCGATAATAAAGTTACCATTTTCTTCGTGACTTTTTTGTACGAGTGAAAAGTACAGGTTATCAAAATTTTGTCCTTGGCTATTGAGTACCGCTATGTGCTCTGGGCTGGGGCGGGTGAAAACTAAACGTGCAGAAAGCATATAACCCGGATCATTGACATAGTCTTGCACTCGGTCTTCCGGCTTATGCAGATCGTGCAGATCCGCAAATAGACCAATGAGCTGAATAATATTAAAGCCGTAATTCAATTTATCTTTATTGCCGTTCCAAATGTTTTTATAAATAAAACGGCCGGTAAGATCAAACCCTTGCCACATGTTATCAGCGTTGTTGCCATTGAGTGCAGCAACTTCCGCTGCTGGAAAAATATGTCCTATCATTTCGCGAAAAGTTTTATCGCGCTCGCGGGATAGTTGCCACATACCGCGTAAACGTTGTTCAAACATGCCGCCAAACTTCATGCTGAAATTGGCTTCGGTATTTTTTCCTTCAAATTTATCAAACACCAAATCAAAGTGAGAGAAATGTTGTTCGGTTGCTAGCGCGGGAATGCTAACAATAGTTTGTGTTTCCTTGTTCACGATGAGTGCCGGTTGGCCTTCTAGCCCCACTGAAAAGCCGGGAAATAATGTGGTGTCGCCACTGGTGTCCATCCATATTTCCGGTGACCCTGTTTGTGCGGGAATGTGCACAATCATGTGGTCAAAGCCAACGCTGGTAACCGTCATGTCGGGAATGCCGCGCGAGCGCGTAACAAGCAAAGCCGGGTCTGCTTTTATGCCCAATTTGCGCAACATGGTAACCGCTAATGCAGACTGATCTTTGCAGTCACCATAACCGTTGCTGAGCACTTCAAACGCATTGTGCGGCTCGTAGCCGCCACGGCCAACATGTGCAAATACATAGCGCACTTTTTCTTGCAGTGTGCGATAAACGGCTTTGATTTTTTCATCTGGTGTAATGGCCGTTTTTGCTAGTTCATTAATTAAAGTATCTAATTTCGCATCGGTAATTAAATGCGGTGTAATTAATTGATTGGACCAGTCAGCGACTTGCTTCCATGAGGCCATAGTACTTATGCGCAGGTGTGGCGAGAGGGTGTGATTGCGTGACATATTATCTTGCAGTACAATTTTTGCTAAATTTTTGCCTTTCCATGAGACTGTTTGTAGATCGCCTTTTTCCTGGCGGGTTTGTGTTATGCCAAAAGTACTAACGTTATTATTATAAAAGGTAAAACTTTTTGGTGCAGTAATGCTGAGTTCAGTTACGGCTACTCTATCGGCGCGCGAACCTTGATTAGCAGCGCGATCTTCCCACCAGTGCAAACTAAAACTATCGAACCATTGGTTAGCAATAATTTTTTTAGTATCGGTATAGCGGTATTGAAATTCAATCACAGAGCCTTTGCGCACATTAGGTAAGGAAAATAAGAGTTCTTTGCGGTCGTGATAAAAATTTTCATCTGTGGGGCTTTGAATTTGAGTGGCGTCGGGTTTGATGCTATCCATCTGCCCTTCAGTTGTACGTACTTGGGCAAACTCAAGTGCTATATCTTCATAAAAGCTATTAAAAGAAATACTGATCTGGCTGTAGTCGCGCACGGCTTCATCGCTGTTGATATACACCGCTACATAAGTGGTGGTATGGCTAAAATAATGTTCATCAATTATGATTTTAGTGCTGTGTAAAATGACTTCCGCTGCTGTGCTTGGGTCGTGTTTAAATTGTTTGATTAGCGTTTGCAGTGGTGCTGCTATGCGCTCGGCAGAGTTTTCCTCTGCCCGTGTTGGTTGGATCAAAAAAGTGCAACAAAAAATAATAAATGGGAGAATTTTTTTCATGTTGCGGTTCGCGCTGTTGTTCATATTGTTTCGTGTTGCGTTATTTATTTTCATATTAATAAGGTAAACCTGAATCTCAGAGTAAAATTTATAGGATGCTATGCCATTGATTGGTTTGCGCGCTGGCAAAAATAGCGTCAATAATTTTCATATTGGCGAGTGCATCGCTTAAAGGAGTGGGTATATTTTCGTGCTGCATAATACTTTGCGCAAAAGCATCAGCCATGTTGCGATAGTGATCACTGGCGATGAGTACAATTTCCTCATGTTCTTCATTCCGTTTCAGTACTAAGTGCGTGTCGGTGTCAGCGATGGGATTAAATGGCACCGGAATAAAAATACTGCCCTGCTCGCCATTAATGGCAACGTATTGTTCAGGCTCAATTTTGGTGGATGCAGTGAATGTAGCATTGCCATCAGCAAACTCCATCATGCCCGATACAAAACAATCTACTTCATAACCTGCATAAGGTGTAATTTGCCCGAGCACGCGTAATGGTTCTTCGGCAAAAATAAAACGTGATAGTGAAATGCAGTAACAACCTATATCCATAAGTGCGCCACCGCCCATGACAATGCTATTGCGAATATTATTAACATCGTGATTATTGTAGGCAAAGTGTGAATGGATATTACGCACTTGGCCAATGCTGCCAGCGCGGACTAAGTCGCGGGCGCGTTGCCATTGTGGATGGAAGCGATACATAAATGCTTCCATTACTTTAAGTTGCGGATGTTGTGCTGCAACATCAATAAGTTCTAGCGCCTCAGCAGTATTTAAGCCTAGTGGCTTTTCGCAGAGCACATGCTTGCCTGCTTGCAATGCTTTTATCGACCAGGGCACATGCATATGATTAGGTAGAGGGTTATAAATTGCGTCTATATTGGGGTCATTCAAGAGTTCTTCGTAGCTGCCATAAGCGCGTGCAATCTTTAGCTCATCTGCATAAGCGCGGGCATTTTGTAAGCTGCGCGAGCTAACGGCAACGACTTGATTGTAGCTAGAAGTTTGCAGCGCAGGTATGACTTTACGGCCAATATTGGCCGTACTCAACACACCCCAGCGGATTTTGTGCATGAACACTTACTCGCGGTTTAAAAAAAGCTCCACAACGGGAGGGAGGGGAAATCCATAATAACAATTGTAGATGATTTTAGCCGTTATTGTGCCGCCATGCTGCGGATTTGCTGATGTGTGAGCAAGCGTACATATAGAAGGATCATTTAGAGGGATGATTTAGAGGGATCATTGCCGCGATTGATCTCTAGTTACCAGCAACCCAAATACTTGTGATCTAGTTCAAATATTCTTGTGCTACTTGAGCGAACCATCGCAGTCAATATTATGTCAGATTGATACTATCCAACAAATCAACGGCCCAACAAATCAACGTCGACGTGAGATGAATGCCATCGCACAATATTTGTTTATTTTCAGGACAGTGCCCATGCTATTACGACTTCAACAACTGATTATTTCAAGTTGCATTATTTTTCTGACGGCTTGCGGCGGTGGCTCTGGTGATTCAACTTCATCCGCTAGTAAAGCTGCCACAAGCGCGTCAGTATCAAGTCTCGCTGTTGCAAGCTCTTCGCTCGTAAGTGCGCCAGCAAGCAGCATGCAATCGAGCGCAGTAACCAGCGCTATTGCTTCGGTTGCCAGTTCGACATCCAGCGCGACATTGCTTGCACCGCAAAATCTTAGCGTCAAACCTGGCAACGCAACTGTTACGTTAACCTGGAATGCAGTTTCTGGTGCAACCAGTTACCATATTTATTATGCGACAGAATCCAATATTCAATCCAAAAGTATTAACACTTTTCAAAATGGCACTTGGGTGCAAAATGTTTCATCGCCTCACATAATTAATTTGTTGGAAAATAACAAAACATATTATTTTGTTGTTACTGCGGTAAACGGCGCAACAGAAAGCTTGCAGAGTATAGAGGTCAGTGCAACGCCATCTGCTGCTGATCCCGCCAAGCAGCCTAATGCGCAAGAAGTGTTAGTTATGGAATTA
>JAYTSJ010000014.1:0-11922 GCA_043745725.1 Gammaproteobacteria bacterium
GTTAACAGACTCGCCTGCGTGTGTCGTTGTGGCTGAACATGATATGGGTGCGCAAATGCGCCGTATTTTGGAGTCTGCAGGACAAAAAGTACCTGATTCAAAACCAATTTTTGAATTGAATCCTGAGCATCCCTTGGTGAAAAAACTGGAGCAAGAGAGCAGTGAAACTCGCTTTGTTGATTTGGCGCACATTCTTTTTGATCAAGCGAATTTAGCGGAGGGTGCGCAATTACAAGATCCAGCTGCTTATGTGCAACGCTTAAATAAATTATTGCTGGAACTGAGTCACTAAAGTTTAATTGTTTTGTTCTTTATGAAAGGCCTTGGCTATAATCTAGCCAAGGCCTTTTCTTTTTTGTCGTTCTATGTCGCCTTTTTATTTTTGCATGCCATTGGGGTCTTTGGAGTAGATGATGGAATTTAAACAAGTAATTCTTACTGCTAAAAAAAATATTGCGTTGGTTGCACACGATAATAAAAAGAAAGACTTGGTGAGTTGGTGTCAAAAACATAAAGCTGATTTAGTAAAGCACACACTTTATGCGACTGGAACAACAGGGATGATCATTGAAAAAGAAGTAGGACTGGTTGTTAATAAATTGATCAGTGGTCCCTTGGGTGGTGATCAGCAAGTGGGCGCATTAATTACTGAAGGTGATGTCAATATGTTGATTTTCTTCTGGGATCCATTCGAACCCTTGCCGCATGACCCTGATGTAAAAGCTTTGTTAAGAATTGCCGCTGTATGGAATATCCCAATTGCAACTAATCAAATGTCAGCTGATTTTATGGTGGCCTCGCCATTATTTAATTCCACCGCAGAACGCTCAATTCCAGATTATGCAAGTTACTTAGCTAAACGTGCGGCGGAAATTACAGGATGAAATTTTTCGCGAATCTTGATGAGATGAATGCTAATAGTCAATGCCTGTTTAATCTCGATGAAACTGAGCAGGCGCTCAATGTTATGGTACAAAAAATTACTGAAGATCTGGGTGATAGGCGCCCGATAGTGATAGGCGTTATGCGTGGAGCGCTGGCCATGCTCGGATACATTCTGCCGCGCCTGCCATTTTATCTTGAGGTTGATTATGTACATGCAAGCCGCTATCAAAAGCAATTAGTTCCGGGTGAGTTATTGTGGCTGCATGAGCCACATATTCCTTTAGCTGGGCGCTGTGTATTATTGGTTGACGATATTTTAGATCAAGGTGTAACCCTCAAGGCAATTTCTGAAAAATGTTATGCCTTGGGTGCAAGTGAAGTCAAAATCGCCGTTTTATGTAAAAAATATATTCAAAATTTCACCCCTGCAATCGCCGCGGATTACGTCGCACTTGATGTGCCAGATGCTTATATTTTTGGTTATGGAATGGATTACGAAGGTGGCTGGCGAAATGCACCTGGTATCTATAAATTAAGCAATTAAAGCGTTTCTTCCTCAGTCGTTGGCATTCCACCGTAAACCTCTTTTGGCGTAGATCACTTGCGTAAGCACGCCTTTGTTGGGAAAATCACCGCCAGATTTTATTTCATGTCTTTTTAATCGGTATTAGAGGTGTTTGTGACCAATATAGGGCTTTTTTTTGGCAGTGACGAAGGTAATACAGAAAAAGTTGCTTATCGTATTCAAAAACGTTTGGGTGATGATGTCGTGGAGGTGCGTGATATTGCTGATGTAACGCAGCTTGATTTTGCTGATTACGACAGGATTATTTTGGGTATTCCTACCTGGGACTTTGGTCAAATACAGTCAGACTGGGAAGAGTTTTGGGATGATATTTCAGCAGTGGACTTTTCAGGGAAGACGGTTGCTTTCTTTGGTCTCGGCGATCAGTTTGGCTATGGTGATTATTTTCTTGATGCTATGGGCATGTTACATGACGTTGTTATACAAAGTGGTGCCGATATTATTGGACATTGGTCCACAGAGGGCTATGAATTTGATGCATCTAAAGCAGAGATTCTGGGAGAGAAAAAATTTGTTGGTTTGGCGTTGGATGAAGATCAGCAAGAGAACTTGACCGCGGAACGTCTTAATCTCTGGTGCGCGCAAATTCACACAGAGTTTGGATTAGATACACCTTTGCACAATATTGATGATTAGTTATCGAATAACTGCCAGAAGCCACCGCTAAGTAGTGGCTAGTTTCATAGCTCACTTCTCCCACAGCCCCACAGCTCAACTGCTAGCTAGCATTGGCTAGTTTATGATCTGAATGATTTTTCTACACAATCTTGTTGCACAACTAAGAATACTGTATATAATCACAATGACTGTATAAACAAACAGATTGATGTGGAGCTACGAATGTATAATCTTACCGCGCGCCAAGAGCAGGTTTTACAGCTCATCAAAAGTTATGCAGAGGAGACGGGTTATCCGCCTACTCGCGCTGAAATTGCTAACATCCTCGGTTATAAATCGCCAAACGCAGCAGAAGAACACATTAAAGCCCTCGCACGCAAAGGCGCTATTGAGGTTATTCCGGGTGCATCCCGCGGTATTCGTTTACCAGAAAAAATATCCGGTATTCCTATTGTTGGGCGCGTTGCCGCAGGTAGCCCAATATTAGCGGTGGAACATATAGAAGATTACTGCAATATACCGGCAAACTTTTTCTCTCCCGGTGCTGACTACTTATTGCGTGTTAACGGCATGAGTATGAAAGATGTAGGCATTTTGGATGGTGACTTATTGGCGGTTCACCGTACGGATCAGGTGCGTAGTGGTCAAATTGTGGTGGCGCGTATTGGCGAAGAGGTAACGGTTAAGCGCTATAAACGCATAGGCAATCGTTTACAAGTTGAGCTCTGGCCTGAAAATCCCGATTTTGACGTGATACATGTGGACTTGAACGATCAGGAATTCGCCATTGAAGGCTTAAGTGTAGGAGTGATTCGTCGTGAATAAAGCTCATCAACTTAATACAGCTGTAAGCACTGATACTCTAAAAGATAATACTGAAGTCGCGTTATCCTGCGGTATCACCGAGTTAATTATTGCTAATGGCTCACCAGACCAAGTTGCACTCTTAATGCCGATGATCGCATTTATTAGTCAAAGTTGTAAAAGTCGTTGGGTTACCTGGATAGCACCTTTACACGTTACTCGTGAGTTTTTGCAATCATTCGGCGTCAATACCAGCTTTTTGCGCTTAATTCATTGCAGTGACGAGGCAAGCCGATTATGGATAACCTGGGAAGCTTTGGCCGCCGGCAATAGCCACACTGTTATTTCCAGCCCAGGAAAGCTAACTGACAAAGAGTTAAAACAACTTGAAAATGCAGCTTATCAGGGGCGGTGTCAGGGTCTATTGTTACGAATCAGGTAGATGATTTAAGGCATGTGGTGAAGGTACTTAACTTCAGTGTTTTATGCTTCCGCCACAAACACCGCACGTATTGGGGCAGGGTGGCCTTCGGCGGTTAGATTGTTATTGTGTGGATCTAAAAATTCGGGCAAGGAATGAAACTTCATCCACTCTGTTGAGTGTTGTTCTTCTACGGTGGTTTTAGCTATATCGACCATGCGAGGGTTGTTAAATCCCATTTTTCTTAACCAGCTGAGCATGGTGTCACAGCTAGGTAAAAACCACACATTATTCATCATCGCGTAGCGACCTTCAGGTACAAACACATCACCTAAATCGCCTTCGATTACCAAAGTTTCTAAAACAAGCTGCCCGCCCGGGCGTAATGCTTCTTTCAGTTCACGTATATGGTCCATGGGTGATTTACGATGATAAAAAACCCCCATTGAAAATACGGTATCGAAAGCTTGTAATTTCGGTGGCAATTCTTCTATGCCGACTGGTAATACATCGATTGGATAATCACCGGCAAGATGTTTGATTGCGTGAAATTGCACTACAAAACGCGGTGAAGGATCTATGCCAATTACGCGTTGCGCGCCTGCACCCAGCATGCGCCAGCAGTGATAGCCATTGCCACAACCTACGTCTAAAATTAAACGATTTTGGAGTGGGGCCAAATGGGGAATTACACGATCCCATTTCCAGTCGGAGCGCCATTCCGTATTAATATGAATGCCATGAACCCAATAGGGACCTTTACGCCAGGGAATAAGTACTTCAAGAGTTGCTTGTAGCGCGGCTAATGTTTGTTCGTCGTAATCACTGATGCGGCCAATTTCAACCTTATCTAAAAAGTTATTTTGAGCACTTTTACAGTTAGGTAAGCTGGCAAGTGCTCGTATCCACTCAGGTAAGTCACCGTAGCGTTTTACGCATAAGCCTTCAGCTATCTGCATTGGTAAAGTCTCTACCCAGGCAGCCAATGGGCTACCGGGTAAATAATTTAGAAATGACTGGTAGTTAATCATTTATCGCTGTGCCTTTAATTGCAATAATCGAGGCAAAGTTAAAGCATTGAAACCATACATCCACGCTGGAAAATCCTGCATCTTTAAGCCGTTGACGGTGGCTCGCAAGGGTTTCGGGTATAAGTACATTTTCAATCGCGCTGCGTTTTTGGGCGATTTCCAGATCACTGTAACCATTAGAGCGTTTGAAATTGTGATGTAATTCAATCATGAGTGCTTGATGTTGCTCATCTTCAAATGCTAGTTTTTCTGACAATATGAGAACGCCATTAGGTTTTAATCCTGCATAAATGTTACGCAATATAGTGCTGCGGTTTTCGACAGAAATAAATTGTAGGGTAAAATTTAATACTACGACTGATGCGTTATTAATAGGAAATACACACAAATCGGCGCAGTGTAAATTGACTTCAATTTCTGCGCTATCCGCAGCAATAACTTGCTGACAACGCTCAACCATTGCTTGTGAATTATCCACGCCGATAATATTGCAATTTGCTGCTTGAATACGGTGACGCATGGCTAGCGTTGCAGCACCTAATGAGCAGCCCAAATCATAGCAAGTGCTATTCTGTTGCGCATAGCGTTCAGCCAGATTACCAATCATGTTGATAATAGTGGCATAGCCTGGCACTGAACGTTTAATCATGTCGGGGAACACATTCACAACTGACTCATCAAACTTGAAGGTGTCAACTTGTGCAAGGGGGTTTGCGTAGAGTGTGTCGGTTATAGGCATGTGCTTTTTAAAGTTGATAGTCGTAAAAATAAGAGCGTTAAAAATCAGAAATGTGGTTTGTTAATCATCTTGAGCTAATTGTAACTGGGTTTAGTGTGTCTGGGTTGGTTGAGGCTGGAATAATTGTCTTCTGCGCTCTCTTTATGCGGTTTTTAGGCTATTCTCATATTAGCTATCGTTTAACTTTTGGCTAAGAGGCTGTGCTGCTTGCAATCTTATCTTTGTGTAAATCTATGTTTGTTTAGGGATGGCATCGTATTTAGAAAGTCTTCTTTACCTTGGAGCAACGATTAAATCGTTTGTTAATACAAAGGTTAGTGTTGGCACCTATTTACGCTTCGCTTAAAGAGTCAAATATTAGTTCTGCAATAGACTTATGTTGACGTGAAAAATTATTGGGGCGGTTGTTGTTGGCGGCGGAGCGAATAACGGCAGAGTTATTAAGTAAGTATTCCGATAGCGAAGAAGAATTGCAAAAAATTGATAGTTTATTAGGAGTCGTGCAGTGAGATGAATAAAGCACTAGTCGCTAAAATTAATAGAGATGGAATTGCTTTTTATAATGCCAAGTACTTTACTCGTCCGATTGAAACTTTTAATAGTGCTTTGCAAGGTTTACCTCAGCATATTGGTTTACGTTTGAATTTGTTACAAGCACCTATTACGCAACTAAAATTAGACTCTCAGCATCAACAAGTTCTTTTGATGATAGAACAAACGCTGAGTTAGTCGCACAAATAATACTGTCCACCATGTGCAATATCTTCGTTTCCTTCAACTGGAAGAAGCCTTTAAATTTTGTGAGTCAGGAAATCCTCTGCCTCGCTAATGTGATTATCAGGTGATTCTATGAAATCCAAAGCTATAGATATAGATTTTTCGTTTGTATTAGCGTCAAGTGTGCATGATATGAAAAATTCTCTTGGTATGTTAATGAATACCATGACTGATGTGATGGAAAAATATCCACCGCAAAATGAATCTCATGCTAATTCTTACGCAATACTTGAGTATGAAGCCGTAAGAATTAATAGTGAATTAATTCAGTTGTTATCACTTTATCATTTGGATCATGATCATATTCACGTGCAGGTTGATAAGCATTATGTAATTGATGTTTTAAATGATCAAATTGCACGTAATTATTGTGTGTTGCAAAGCCACAAAATTCAATTAGAGTTGGTTTGTGATGAGTCATTGCAAGGTTATTTTGATGCGGATTTAATTGGCGGCGTAGTGAATAATATTCTGGTTAATTGTGCTCGTTATTGTAAAAATTCTTTGCGTATTGAGGCTTACGAAGAGCATGAGAATTTGTGTATTTCCATTGAAGACGACGGGCCTGGTTATCCTCAAGATATGCTGGATAAGGCTGCTGACACTGAGGTACGAATTGGTTTTACAGGTGGTAGGCCACATCTTGGTTTGTTGTTTGCACATAAGGTGGCTTTAATGCACCAGTCTAAAACTCGACAGGGCTCTATTCGGTTAAGTAATGGCGGTAAGCTTGGCGGCGGTTGTTTTAGTTTGTATTTACCCTAAGAGCTTATGGATGTTAAAGAATATCAGTGCCTTTATGTCCGTTTTAGGTTTATATAGGTACATTAATAAACTCAAAATGAGAGTTTATTGCTTGAAATGGATGATGAGCTATAGCATTATCAGTTTTCAGAAAATCGCTCGGAGTTGTTCATTCTATGTTGAAAATTCGCTATAAAAACAATAAATACAATTCAGTATGGCTGGTTGAACCTATGATCAGTATTGGTCGTTCTGCGACTAATGATCTGGTAATTGATAATCCGGCGGTAGCTGATAGGCACATAGAAGTACATGTTTCTCACGAAACCTTGACTCTTAAGAATCTGGATCCGCTAAAACCCGTTAAAGTAAATACTACGGAAGTTACCGGTGGGTGCACCCTGAAAGAAGATGATGAAATTACCATTGGTGGTGTTTCACTGGTTGTTATTGATCCAAAACGCGAATCAAAGGTTGTCTTGCCTGAGGCTGTTAACGCAACTCAGTTACGTGCGGTGGTATCGAGTGGCTGGGCAATTAAAGCAAATCATGCGGCGCTTGCCAACCGGGTATTTCCACTGAAAGATGTTACGGTTATAGGTCGTGCAACTGAGTGCGATATTAGTTTAACGGCTTCCCATTTGTCTCGCCGCCATGCGCAATTACAAATTGTTGACGGTGCACTCTTTGTAAAAGATCTTGGCTCAGCCAATGGCACTTTTTTAAATGGTAAGCAGGTCATGGAGGCGCGTGTTAAACGAGGGGATGAATTGCGCTTTGACTCACTTATTTTTGGAGTCATGGGGCCCGCTGATGAATTGGCCAAAACTACGGTGCGTAATCCGTCGCCACAGGAAACTGCTGACCAGGTAAAAAATACGGTGCAAGACGCTATGCAAGAATTAGACAAGCCGATATCGTCAGCCTTTGCTAAAAAAGAATCGAGTCATTCTGCAACTAACACTTTTGGTTCTAGAAGAGAGGAGCCAAAAAGTTCTGCGGGTAAATTTGGCTTGCTAGTGCTGGCAATTCTGGCTGTAGTCGTGGTGGTGGTGTTGTTGACAAGACATTAAAAGGGAGGCTCGTTGTGAAAGTTATTTTATACAGTACTGTTGGTTGCCATCTGTGTGAACTGGCGAAACAAGTTTTGTTGCCGTTAGTTATTCAATATCAATTTCGATTAATAGAAGTTGATATTGCTAACGATGACGTTTTAGTTTCCCGTTATGGTATTCGTATTCCCGTGTTAGGTTCTCCGGCCAGTGAGCGCGAATTGAATTGGCCGTTTAGTGTAAAAGATGCAGATATTTTTTTTGCAGAGTTAGCCGGTATTTAAGGTAAATCTTCAATGTTAAGGTTTGTTATTTTCGTAGAGGCCTAAATCATTCATAGTATTTTCTACCCATGCAATTGTTGCAATATAAATTTTAGTAAGTCCTTCTGCGCTTATATTATGCTCTTGTAGAAAGCTCCAATCTATTTGATCCCATTCTCCTTTCTCATAATGTGTTGTAATTTCTAACACTTTTCCTTCATCGCCCAATTGATCAAGAATTGCTTCGTTAATATGTTGGCTGAGTGAAATGCTGCTCAGTAATGTATCAAGGGGTACATCCATAAAAGCATCAAGAGTAGAAAGTAGGCCAACAGTAAAGTAAGAGTCTTGCTTGGCTCTACCGTTTAATTCATTTGCAATCATCTCGCACATGCGCGCACGGGTAAGCGCCGCCACGCTTAATTCGTGGGGTTTTCCGCCGAGATTTGACATTACTAAAATATTAACCCAATTTCTAATCTTGTTAATGCCCAATAATAAAATGGCTTGTTTGAGAGAATCTACTTTACGTATTACACCAAAAGCAGCAGAGTTTACTAATCGCAAAAGTTTGAAGCTGAGTACTGCGTCGCTTGCAATCATTTTTTCTATTTTTTCCACTTGCACATTTGGGTCATGCAGAGCTGACATCAATTGTAGTACAGATTGTTTGTTGTCTGATATTTTGCGTCCCATCATAATTTGTGGGTGTGCTAAAAAATAACCTTGAAATAAATCAAATCCGGCTTTTTTGCAAAACTCTAACATCTCGTAGGTTTCAACTTTTTCTGCTAAAAGCTGAATACCAAATGGCCGCAAATAATTGATATGTTCAAATAATTGCTGCGGGGAAAGTTGCAAAACATCCAGCTTAATAATATCCGCATAAGGAATAAGATGTTGGGTTTCGGGGGTCAAAACAAAATCATCCAGAGCAATAGTATATTGTTGCTCGCGAAGTACTTTTAGTGAATGCAGCATTGAAGCATCAACACGTTGACCTTCCAGTACTTCTATTACAAGTTGTTGACGATCGAAGGGAGGGGGTGATTGTAGTAACTTGCGAGTGAAGTTGATAAAGGCAAGATGTTTGCCAACGACTTTTTCAATCGAAAGTTCGGTGAAGGCGTTTAATAATACTTGTGAGCTAGCGCTATCACCATTCGTAAATGTGGCATGATTCTCGTGGCTGGAGCGACATAATAATTCATAACCAATCACTTTCATTTGTGAATCGAAAATGGGTTGGCGTGCTAGCAGCGGTAGTGAGTCGGACATAATATGGGTGTTTATCCAATTGATATCGTTCAGTGTAGCTCTTGGCCGCCATAACTGTTAACAACAACACAATTTTTTGCACCTTATTTAAAACGATTGTTTATAGTCCCTGAGCTGCTTCTTGCAATGTAACAAAGGATTGTTTGTTTCCGGTGCGATATCCATAAATTACAGAATAAAACAAAATGTTTTGCACGTAACTACGGGTTTCCTGATAAGGAATAGTTTCAATCCACACGTCATAAGGTAGCTTTTCGCTATTATTTTTAGTGAGCCATTGTCTGACTTTGGTCGGGCCCGCGTTATAAGCGGCAGCGGCCAAAATACGGTTTCCTGAAAAGCTCCCAAGTAATTGATTTAGGTAGCAACTGCCTAAAGTGATATTTTTTTCGGGTAGTAATAAATCCTGATTTTTAAAGCTTAAACCAGATCTTTTCGCTGTTGATTTTGCAGTCGCAGGCATTAATTGCATTAGCCCTAACGCCCCTGTTGGTGATTTCGCATCAGCTTTGAAGGCGCTTTCTTGCCGGGTTATGGCAAAAATAAAGTATTCACTTAACGAGGTTTGGCGCGCAGCATTTTTAACATTTTCGGGATAAACAATAGGAAATCGTACTTGGAGCTCATCCCAAAGTTGTGCATCGCCCATAGTTTGAATTGCTTGCCTATGCCAGCCCCAGCGGTCTGCCAGGCGTCCGGCCGCAACAATTTCTTCGGGAGGCAAATGCCGCATTGTGTGAGTCCATTCGCGATTAGACGCATTTAGGTCACCGATTAAATACAATTCGCGAGCGCGTTGAATGGCCGGGGTAAACTCGACGGTGCTAATGAATTCTTTAGATAATTGCAGAGGCTTATCCACAAGACTGTAGTCTGCGCCAAGTTTATCCGAGGATAAGAAACCATAAAAGCTGCGCGTATTAGCGACATCCGCGTAAATTTCGCTGGTTTTTTTTCCTTCAACTTCTTTAATGTTTAGCTTGTCCATAATGCGCGCTTGCCAATAGCTCCAGCGCTCGCTTTTTTGGAGCTCTGGAGGCAAACGCAAAATCCAGCGATAGGATTTTTCCCAATCTTGTTTGCGCAAAGCTTCGCGAATCAAGGCTTCGAGTAAGTCGGCATGGCTGAGGTTTGGTGTGGCTGTAACGAGTTGTTCAGCTCTATCGCCCTGGTCTTGTCGTAATAATTGACGGGCGAGTAAATAGTTAATATGAATGATTTCATCTTCGGTAAACCCTCCTTTTTTTTCATAATTTTTCCATAGATCATCTGTATCTAGAGCATTCGTTTGTCCGTAGCGCTCAAGGCCCAAAGCAATACTGGCGCGGTCTTCAAATAATAGAGTATTAAACAATTCAGTTTGCAAAATCAAACGCGGTGTTTTTGCAACATTTTGGTACTGCAACGCAAGCGCTTGTTGTGTGGGTACCATTTGTTGTGCGAGGCTGTCGGCTAAACCGATTTCATCTGCTTGTACGGCTTTAGTGTAACGGCTCCAGAGTAACGATGACGTCAGCATTCCTGCTTGCATCCATTCAGTAAATACCGGATCACACGCTTTTGACTGCGGTTTTTCGATATTCCATAAGGGTTTTATATCACTCAGAGCCGTTTTATCACCGGTGGTAAGGCGTGCGCGAATATTGAGGCAAGCAAGCTCGGAGTCGTTCAAGTTGGGGTCGTAAAAATTGCGATAATCGGACCACAGCTCTTGGCTGGCGAGTGTCCGCAACCAACGGTGACGCAATCTGTCACCTAAAAAAGAATCCGGATAGTGCTCAAAAAAAAGCGCTACATCTTTTTTTGGTAGTGACGTAAGTCTATCGCCTAAGGCTTCATATTCGAGGTAAGGCAGCAGCGGGTAATTTTTGAGCCTGGGTAAAATTTGTTCGTAGCGAGTGAACTGCTTTTTATTCAATGCTTTTTGCGCTTCATCGTAATATAAACGTTCCGCTTTACGCGCACTAGAAACAAAATTAATGGGGTTGGTCGAAGCGGATAATTGTTCAGCAATTGCTGAGTTGTTGGAGGCCTGTGCCATAGTGGCTAAGGCATGTGTGCAGCTAAAACAACTTATGAATAAGCCTAGAGTATATTGCAGTGGTAAGTTAAGCAAAAAGCGCGATTGCATTTCTAAACCTCAAGAAATGGTACAGATGACGTATTGTATTCATTATGTCTTTTTTTGGCCAATTTTTCTATGGATTAATAGTCTTTTGCTAAATAGAGCTGAAGCAAAGGTGATTTCTTGAAAGTTTAAGCATCTGTTCAAGTTTGTATTAGTTGTAATCATTCAAGCCGCTATTTTTCTATTTTCGCGTAATACTAATTTACGGTAATTGTGAGCAAATTTATTCATTTCTGTTTCGCTGCAAGGTGGTGTCTTATGGTGGCTAGTATCGCGGGTTGAATAATTTTTCTGCCAACAACTCGCTAAATCGAGAATGCTATTCTCATCCAGTAACGGTAGGTCATTGCGTTTATAGATCATCCACGCAATACCGGTAGCGTAACCCAGGTTGGTAATTAATTCATGATGAGGAAATTTTAAAAATTGTTGTTGACTTGCGAGTCCTCGCATACGCGATGCAAGTTCCGGATCGGTGACCAAAAACTCATCCCATACCTGGGTGTGCGTAAATTCGGAGATACGATACAAGCCAGCACCTTTGACGTCACTGGTGTGAATGATAAAGCCTAATTGTGATTCTTGAGCAGCGGTTC
>JAYTSJ010000015.1:0-5848 GCA_043745725.1 Gammaproteobacteria bacterium
ATAAACGGGTTACCACCTAGGCTGGCTAAAACCACCGCCAATACGCACCATGCTCCTGCATCATCAACAGCACCTGCAGAAAGTGTAAGTGCGCCCAGACGAGAATTACTCAATCCACGTTCGTGAATGATTCGTGCTAACACCGGAAAAGCGGTAATTGCAATTGCAGCGCCCATAAATAAAGTAGCGTTAAAACGATTGGTTGTTTCCGTGAAGAGCCCAGGCACAGACATTAACCATGGCGTTATCAGTAGCGCTACTATAAAAGGAGCGGCCATACCCGATATTGAAACAGCCGCCGCGGTACCTGCATTATTTTTGAAGTGGTCGACGCGAAAACTCATTCCCACCAAAAACATAAACAAGCCTATACCTAACTGCGCGATAACATAAAGCACGCTGATAGATTCTTTAGGGAAAAGTGCATGTTGCCATTCTGGCGCAATCAAACCAAACAATGTTGGGCCGAGCAATACACCAGCAATCATTTCTCCAACTACCAGAGGCTGATTAAAAAATCTTTTCCCCACCCAGCCAATACCAAGGCACGCCGTTAAAATAATAAATAATTGAATAAAGAATAAAACGGAAAGCTGTGCGTTTGCCATAAGATGAATCTCCATAAACACGAGAAATAATTTTTTCTAACTGAGCGATGTACGTTGGATACACTCATAAAAAATGCCCATATCTTTCAATAAGGGCATTTCTCCAACGGCTCTTTTACTTACTGAGTTTTTATACACATGAACAGCCACATCTGAATAACAGCTGCTTTTTACAGTTCTCAACAATTAAGCCGCGTACACCGGAAAATCTTTACATAGGGTAGCAACTTTTGTTTTCACACTGGCAATGACTTCATCTGCATTACCCTTTTCCAACGCATCAAAAATATCGCAAATCCAGTTGGTCAACAGTACACATTCAGCTTTGCCGAAACCACGAGTAGTGACTGCTGGTGTACCTACACGAATACCAGAGGTCACAAAAGGTGAGCGCGGGTCGTTTGGAACAGCATTTTTGTTCACGGTAATGTGCGCTTTACCCAAGGCTTCGTCGGCATCTTTACCGCTGTAGGGTTTTCCGATCAGGTCAACCAACATCAAATGATTTTCAGTACCGCCAGACACGATTTTGATGCCGCGCGACAAGAAAGTCGCTGCCATTGCTTTAGCATTCACGACGACTTGTTGTTGATAAACCTTGTACTCAGGTGTCATTGCTTCTTTAAAGCTAATTGCCTTAGCTGCAATTACATGCATCAATGGGCCACCTTGGCCACCTGGGAATACCGCGGAATTTAACTTCTTCTCAATCTCTTCGTTGGCTTTAGCGAGTATGATACCGCCGCGTGGACCACGCAGCGTTTTATGTGTTGTTGTGGTAGTTACGTCAGCAATTTGCACCGGACTTGGGTAAACACCTGCGGCAACTAAACCGGCAACGTGTGCCATATCCACAAACAAATACGCGCCTACTTTATCGGCGATGTCGCGAAAACGTTGCCAATCCATAATTTGGGAATAAGCTGAGAATCCGGCAACAATCATTTTAGGCTTATGTTCGATAGCTAAACGCTCAACTTCGTCGTAATCCACCACACCAGTTTCCGGGTTCAAACCGTATTGAATAGCGTTGTATATTTTGCCAGAAAAACTCACTTTTGCACCGTGAGTTAAATGACCGCCATGAGCCAAACTCATACCTAAGACTGTATCGCCCGGATTACACAAAGCTGCATATACCGCAGAGTTAGCTTGCGACCCTGAGTGCGGTTGCACGTTTGCGTAATCTGCGCCAAACAATTCTTTGGCGCGCGAAATTGCTAGCGCCTCAGTCACATCAACGTACTCACAACCGCCATAATAACGTTTACCTGGATAACCTTCCGCGTACTTATTCGTTAATTTTGTACCTTGGGCGGCGATCACCATTGGGCTGGTGTAATTTTCTGAAGCAATTAATTCAATGTGCTCTTCTTGACGACGACCTTCATTTTGAATGGAAGCCCAAATTTCAGGATCGAAAGAAGCGATAGTTTGGTTTTTATCAAACATAGAGGAATCCTAAGTAGACCAGCAATTGCCTTATTTGCGAAATAAGGATTGCCGAATTAATGAGAATGGGAAAAAAGTTTAGGTGGGCATTGTACATCAAGACAGTAAATAGCTGCCACGCAAAACACTCATGATAAGTATCAATTTGGCTCATGCTAAAAACGACAACACCATCTAAAAATGTATTTTCGTTCGGTGGCGCACAGACCAGAAACACTTCTTTAGCCAATATGAAATCCCGTTATGGTCGCAAGAAAAATCGCACCATAACCATGCAAAACTAATTTTTTAGCTCTTAATTCAGGACTTAATGCTGAGCTAAATCATTATGGTTTGAAAAAAAATCCTTATGCGCTCATCTACTTAGGTAAAAATCGAGGGAGCAAATCTCCTTAGGGCTGTTTTGCGCCAACAACCTGTGTCACTTCAGTGACGGGGTTAACATAGGGGATGTATTTCAAAGATTCTCCCTAAATTATCGCTGCATTTGCCAAGTGCTTGCGGTTTCGGCCCTAGTCTTGCAATGCAGATAATACATAGGTCCAAGCATTCTGCTGCTATGGCGCCTTCAATCTCTTAAGGTCATGTTTTATGAACAGGTTTCGAATATTAATATTGAGTGGTTTATGGCTGCTTTCGCTCACGAACACTACAAATGCTCAATCCAACTATTTGTTAGGTGTAGGCGATGAAATACACCTAACAGTTTACGGACAGCCCGAACTCACTGCTGAAGGTCAAATCAATTCCGATGGCGCAATGCAGATACCCTTACTCGGGAATGTAAAAATAGCGGGGATTTCCAGTACAGAGGCAGCCAAAGTCATTACTGAGCGTTATCAAAATGGTAATTTTTTAAAAAGTGCACAGGTGAATGTATTAATTGCCAAATATCGTAGCCAAACGGTAGCCATTTTGGGCAAGGTCAATCACCCCGGCAAACTCATTTTGGAAGGCGCTACTTCACTAACTCAAGCCATAGCTTGGGCTGGTGGCGTGGCAGATGCAGGCAGCGAACGAATTATCCTGATTCGTAACAATGGTAATGGCCGTGAAGAGCGACATGAATATGATCTGCAAAAACTACTCAATCGTGAAGCTGACACCAACCCCGTGGTGTGGCTGAAAGATGGCGACACACTCTATATCCCTGTTGCTGGACGCTTTTATGTTAATGGTGAAGTGCATGCTCCAGGCATGTATGCCCTGGATCGACCACTCAATGTCATGCAGGCATTGGGCGTAGGTGGCGGCCTCAATTCCCGCGCTAGCGAACGCTCAGTAAAGCTGTTTCGTAAACAAGCCGATGGCTCAGTGAAAGAATTGCGCGCTAAACCTGATGAATCAGTTTTGGATGGTGATGTACTGGTTGTTCAGGAAAGCCTCTTCTAAGGAGAAAAATATGACTTTAAATACGTTAATTCGAATTTTATTTGCACACAGACGAACCATCATTGGCATCACACTTGGAGCGCTAGTAATTGCTGGCTTACTGATTTTTATTATGCCAAAAACCTACACGGCTACCACTGACTTGATTGTCGATGGTAAAGGTCAAGATCCAATTAGCGGGCAGGTTTTGCAGGGGCGTTTATCAGCAGGTTATATTGGTACCCAAGCCGATATTATTCGCAGCCGGAACGTCGCAAAAAAGGTTATCGATCAGCAAAAACTAACGCTAAATACTGATTTAGCAACTGAATTGCATCTTGTGGATGACGAGCAAATAAAACGTCGCGCCTTACTTTCATATTTGAACGGAGGGCTGGATGTTACTCCTCAACGTGATAGTAGTGTATTGAGTATTAGTTTTGCGGCACGTAACCCGGAACTAGCCGCACAATTGGCAGATGCTTTCGCGCAAGCTTATATCAAAACCAACCTTGAGCTGCGTATTGAGCCTGCCAAACAAATTACTCAATGGTATGACGAACAACTCACTTCACTGCGCGTCAATCTTATTGAAAAACAGAATGTTTTATCTGCGTATCAGGAAAAACATAATATTTTAGCGTCTTCCGACAGGCTCGATCTGGAGTCAGCCAAACTAGCTGAATTATCGTCCATGTTGATTGCTGCACAAAGTGAACGGCTTAATAGCACCAACCGCAACGAGCAAATGACGGGCAAACGCGGTGCTGTACCTTCACAAGCGCTGGATAACCCACAGGTTCAAAGGCTGTCAGGCCAACTTGCCGAAGCAGAGGCCCGACTCGAGGATATGGCAACCAAGGTAGGTGAAAACCATCCTCAGTACCGCCAAATTCAAGGTGAAGTGGATTCGCTAAAACAACAACTAGACCAGGCACTCCGTTTCATCAATGGCAGCTTACGGTCCTCGGTTGAACTTTCCCAATCGCGTGAGGCTCAACTCACCGCTGAACTGGCCGCGCAAAAGGAACGTGTTATGCAACTTAGCGGTAATCGCAACGAATTAGCTCTGCTTAAGCAAGAAGTCGATAATGCCCAATCAGCCTATGACGCAGCTCTTGCACGCGCTACAGCAACTAAACTCGAAAGCCAAATTGCGCAAACAGATATTGCACTCTTAAATCCCGCAACAGTTCCTACCACTCCAACCTCACCAAAATCACTCATGATCTTATTTTTAGCAGGCGTTAGTAGCCTGCTATTTGGCGTTGGAGTGGTGCTTTGCTGGGAATGGCTGGATAGGCGAATTCGCAGTACCAATGACCTTGAAAAAATATTAGGTTTACCAGTACTTGCTTGCATTCCCGCTGATCGCGGCAGCAATTTATTACACGAAGAGGTGATGGTGTGAACGATTTAGCTAAAGTGCTTCAAGACGAAACTACGGGTCAAAAGCCGCCCTCCAAAATGGGACGGATGCTGCTCGATAGCGGGAAAATTAGCGCCGCTGACTTTAAGTCAATACTGGAGACTCAGGTGGCACGAGACCTACGGTTTGGCGATGCTGCTTTAGAATTAGGTTTAGCCAATGCAGCGGATATCCAAGACGTACTAGCGCAGCAATTTGCCTACCCACTCATCCCTCACTCAAACAGCAAATTAGATCCACGCTTATTCACGGCGTTTCGTCCCGACAGCCGCCAAACAGAAGCACTACGCAGTTTACGAAGTGAACTGCAACTGCGCTATTTTAATCATCGTCCCCATTTAAGCCTTGCCTTAGTCGGCGCCGAAGACGCATTGGGTATAGCGCTTACCACCGCCAATTTGGCTATTACTTTTGCGCAATTAGGTATACGCACCTTACTGGTGGACAGCAATCTACGCTCACCACAATTACATAAATTATTCGGCCTCAACGAACGCAATCCCGGCCTCACAGACTTGATTGCGAAGCGAGCATTACTTGAGCCCAATGCTATTCCAGAGCTGGGTTCACTGTGGCTGTTACCGGCGGGCACGCAGGCCCCCAACCCACAAGAACTACTTGCCAGCCAACACTATTCAAAACGCATGAGGGAGTTAAGTGAAAACTTTGACGTAATTCTCCTCAGTACGGCACCCTTGAATCGTACGCTTGATGCTCAGCTAGTAGCAGCCCATGCAGGTGCTGCACTGGTGGTGGTTCAGGAAGATGTCTCGCGTCTGGAAGATGTCGAAACTATTTGCAACAACTTAAGAGGATTTGGAGTTCGTTTGCTGGGCGCTGCATTACGCAAGTAAAGCAAGCGTTCCCAAAGGGGCCATGATGAATTACTCACACCAGCACAACCTAGATTCTGACATGCATTCTGTAATGCCCGGTTATTCTCCGCAGATGTTAACAACACCTGTCACACTCGCTCAGCCGGCCACCC
>JAYTSJ010000016.1:0-7004 GCA_043745725.1 Gammaproteobacteria bacterium
GATCACTTTTCGCGTTGCCAGTTTAAATGGTGGTGGCAGCTTGTCGCTGTTTGAGCTCAGCAATAACCTTATTTACGATACATTTCCGGTACCCAGTACCGGCAGCTGGGTAGTCTGGACCAGTGTTCAGCGGACAATTACTCTCACCGCCGGAGTTCACACCTTCGGGATTAATGCGGCGGTCGGTGGTTTCAATGTCAATTGGTTTAAGATCGAAGCCGCTAACGGTGTGGCGTCATCGTCTGCCAGTTCTGTAGCAGCTTCTTCTGTAGCGGCGAGCTCTACACCCATCAGCTCTATTGCGGCCTCTTCCAAACCTGCCAGCTCTTCAAGTAGTGCGGCTTCAAGCCTTATAGCAACGCATATTGTAGGGCCTGTCGATATGAACTGGACGGTGCCAAATTTACGTGAAAATGGCCTGCCTTTGGATATTACCGAGCTTGGTGGCTATGAACTTCGCTATAAATTATTAGCAGATGCAGACTTTACCTATATCTCTATCAATGATCCCTGGACAAATTTTTACAGTTTCTCATGGCTAGAGGGCGATTATATTTTTCAGATTGCCGCATTTGATAAAGATGGTCTCTACAGTAACTTTGTGAATGTTGTGCAGCATTAACATCGCATCTGTTATTGACTGCTGGCATTACTTTTCGTAATTTTTTAAAAGACTCACGCTATACGTGCTCGCGATAGTAAAGCCGGTAACTCACATTACCGGCATGCTTTTCGCGATGCAGCTGCCAGTTTGCCGGTATTTGGTAAGGTGTTTGGTAAACCGGCTCTCTGCCTGACTCAATGTAAATAGTCGCATTATCTGCCAACCAATTTCCCGTCTCCAGAGCATCAATCACCTGTTGCCAAAGTTGCAATTGAAAAGGAGGATCGATAAAAACGATGTGGTAGGGCTCTGCAAAATTATGATGTAACGAATTACCTTCTTGTAAAAATTTCAGCGCGTCACCGTGAATGACTTTGCCATGCTCGGCATTCAATAAGCTCAGGTTTATACGCAGCTGCGCTGCAGCTTTGGCATCGCGTTCAAGCATTACAACAGCTCCGGCTCCGCGCGATAAAGCCTCAACTCCCAAGGCACCTGAACCCGCAAATACATCCAGACAGCGTGCGCCTTGAATTTCAGGCGCCAACCAGTTAAATAATGTTTCACGCACACGGTCGCCAGTGGGGCGTAAACCATCCACCGCTGGAAAGTTAAGTTTACGGCCACGCCAGGCACCACCAATGATACGCAATTGGCCGCTGGTTAAAGAATTTTTGGTCGACGGCGGCTTTGTTGACGACAGTTTGGTTGACGACAGTTTGGTCGATGATGGGGATGATGAGGCTCGGGGCTGTTTCAAGACTTATGCTCAATAGATAAATTAGAAGTGGAAGTGATAGCATAGCGACTTTATTAAATTTCATACATCACGAATGTTGTTATCTATGTTTTCCAAGTTTTTTAAGAAGCCTGAACCAAAATCTCCTGACGAACATGCGTCTACTCCAGATCACGCTGTGCCCGCCATTGCCGAAGATTCTGTGGATGCTGTTTTGCCGCCGCCCACATCCGCTCCGCTTAGTTTTTTTGCGCGCATCAAGCAAGGTTTACAGCGCACCAGCAATAATTTTGCCCAGGGTTTGGGTAATTTAATTCTCGGTCGCAAAACGATTGATGATGATTTATTTGAGGAGCTGGAATCACAATTGCTGATTGCAGATGTGGGAATGGATGCAACTACTGCGATTATTGCCAACTTGACGCAAAGTGTGGCGCGCAAACAGCTCACCGATACCGCAGCGCTTTATCAAGCCTTGCGCGAACAGCTCGCCGCTTTACTGCGCCCGGTAGAAAAACCGCTGGTGATTGAAAACAGAGTGCTCGACGGTATTAAAAAGCCTTTTGTGATTTTGGTTGTGGGTGTTAACGGCGTGGGCAAAACCACCACCATTGGTAAACTTGCAAAACGCCTGCAAAACGAAGGCAAAAAAGTCATGCTTGCAGCGGGGGATACTTTTCGCGCAGCAGCGGTCGAACAGCTGCAAGTTTGGGGCGAACGCAATAATGTCCCTGTTATAGCCCAACATACCGGTGCTGATTCGGCCTCGGTGATTTACGATGCACTGCAAGCGGCGCAAGCACGCGGTTTTGATGTGGTGATTGCCGATACCGCCGGCCGTTTGCATAATAAAAGTCATTTAATGGATGAACTCTCCAAAGTAAAACGTGTTATAGCCAAGCTGGATGTGGCTGCACCGGACGAAGTATTGCTGGTGCTCGATGCCGGTACCGGCCAAAACGCCCTCAATCAAGCGCAGGAATTCATTGATGCAGCAGGCGTTACTGGCCTGGCATTAACCAAACTTGATGGTACGGCCAAAGGTGGGGTAATTTTCGCACTGAGTAAAAAGTTTGCTTTGCCAGTACGATTTATTGGTGTGGGTGAGGGCATCGACGACTTGCAGCCTTTTGCTGCCGAGCCCTTTATTGAAGCGCTATTCAGCAGTCAAAATGACCAGGCTTAAGGCCATCAGCATTCTCGAGGAACGGTTGTGATAGGTTTCAACAATGTTAGCAAACGCTACGACAATGGCTTTGACGCGCTTTCGCGCATTAACTTTGAAGTGGCTTCAGGTGAAATGCTGTTTTTAACTGGCCACTCGGGTGCCGGCAAAACTACGCTCATGAAGCTGATTATGCTGATGGAGCGCCCCAGCAACGGCCAGATTATTGTTGATGGTCACGACCTTGGCCGCATGTCGTCCGGGCAAATTCCCCATTATCGACGTAACATTGGTGTGGTATTTCAAAATCACCAGCTACTGTTTGATCGCACCGTATTTGATAACGTCGCCTTGCCGCTCCAAATTGCCGGTTTACCTCATCTTGAAATTGGCCGCCGAGTGCGTGCTGCGCTCGATAAAGTAAGCTTACTTGAAAAAGAACGCTTAAATCCCATAGTGCTTTCTGGCGGCGAACAACAACGTGTGGGTATCGCCCGTGCTGTGGTGAACAAACCCTCGATGTTATTAGCCGATGAACCCACAGGCAATCTCGATCCGGAGTTATCGGAGGAGATAATGACTTTGTTTCGCCAGTTCAACGACGTTGGCGTCACTATTATGATCGCTAGCCACGACGTGGAATTGCTCAAACGCATGAATAAACGTATCGTTGGTTTAGTTGAAGGCAAACTTGTGCACGATGGAGTTCTCTGGTGAAATCAAAACGCCCGTCAGTCTCAGGTGGTAGTCGCCACTCGGGCTCCAGCTCAAGTAACGAAAGCCGTTCCAGTACACGGCCGTCTACGGGCACTAATCGCGGCGCAAACACTCGCGGTGCCAGTACCAACCAACGCTCAGCACGCACTCCTGAACCTGAACCCCCTCGGCAACAGGGTGCGGTGCAAAGCAAACTGCGCTTTAGCGACAAGTTTGATGCTTATATTACCCACCACAGCACTTCCGCTATCGACAGCCTGATGCGCTTGCTGGAAACACCGCTACAAAGTCTGATGACCTGGATGGTGATTGCCATAGCCGTAGCTTTACCGGCAACACTTTATATTGTCTTCTCTAACGTGCAGCAACTTGGAGAAACCTGGGAAGGCTCTAGCAATATTTCGGTTTTCTTACGCCCGGATACAAGTGATAACAGGGCAGACGAGCTGCGTGGCCGCATCGCTGCGCGACCCGATATTGCCAAAGTGGTTTACGTGTCACCGGCGCAGGGCCTGGCCGAATTTAAAGCCCAATCGGGCTTGGGCGAAGTAGTTGATAATCTTGACAAGAACCCTCTTCCCGGGACTTTATTAGTCACCCCACGCTTGCAAAATGCCAGCGATGCCGCCATTACATCCCTCGAACAAATACTCGTGGCTGATCCTTTAGTCGCCGATGTTCGTTTAGACATGCAATGGGTAAAACGCTTACAGCAATTGATGATGCTGGGCAAAAAGCTGGTATTCGGCTTAGGCGGGTTACTCGCGTTGGGCGTATTCCTGGTGATTGGCAATACCATACGCCTTGCAATTGAAAACCGCCGCGATGAAATTTTAGTCGTCAAACTAGTAGGCGGGACCGACGCTTATGTAAGCCGCCCCTTCCTCTATACCGGTCTTTGGTACGGTATTGGCGGTGGCATTCTGGCTTTAGCGATAGTGGGAGTTGGCTTTTTATGGGTATCGAGCACAGTTGAGCAGCTCGCCAATCTCTATGAAAGTAATTTTCGTTTACAAGGTTTAGGTATATTTGGCAGTATGCAGTTGGTGTTATTAGCGGGGCTAACGGGGCTACTTGGCGCATGGATCGCCGTAGTACGTCACCTCTATCATATTCAACCTCGTTAAATATGGATCGCCGCTTAATGAATCGTCTATTGATATGAATCAATCGTATGACAAGCATCACTTGTGAAACTTTTACGAAAATAGCACTCTAAAATAACAAGTGCTACACTCGACACATGAATTTTCTGGAGTTAACGGAATGAGCGCAAATACCAGCCTACAACCAATCGGTGTACTCGCCCCCGGTGCAAATTTAAGTGCCTATGTGCAGGCCGTAAGTTGTTTTTCTATTCTCACCGTAGAGGAAGAACAACAACTGGCAAATGATCTTTATTTCAACGGCAACCTCGACGCCGCGCGCAAGCTCGTTATGGCCCACTTGCGTTTCGTAGTCCATATCGCCCGCTCTTATAATGGCTACGGCCTACCACTGGGTGATTTGGTACAAGAAGGCAACGTCGGTTTGATGAAAGCTGTAAAACGTTTCAATCCTGAAAAAGGCGTGCGTTTGGTGTCTTTCGCCGTGCACTGGATCAAAGCCGAGATTCACGAATTCATTCTGCGTAATTGGCGCATCGTTAAAATCGCCACCACCAAAGCGCAACGCAAATTATTCTTTAATCTGCGCAGCGCTAAAAAGCGTTTGGCGTGGTTAAGCAACGATGAAGCTGCCGCCGTCGCGCAAGATTTAGGTGTTGAAGTTAAACAAGTGCGTGAAATGGAAGGCCGTTTAGCCTCTTATGACGCTGGGTTTGATGCCGATGAAGACGATGAAGATAGCAGTTATGTTGCGCCTGCTCATTATTTGGAAGACAACCGTTACGACCCGGCTGCACGTTTGGAAGAAACCAACTGGGAAGAATCCAACGTTAATGGTTTGGAATCTGCGATGCAAAAACTCGATGATCGCAGCCGCGTTATCCTGCAACGCCGTTGGTTAAATGACGATAAAGCTACCTTGCATGACTTGGCTGCTGAATACGGTGTTTCCGCCGAACGTATTCGTCAACTCGAAAAAAATGCCATGAACAAAGTTAAAACCATGATGTTAGAAGCCTAATTTTCTAACTTGCCACTACTATGAAAAGCCGCGCAATTGCGCGGCTTTTTGTTTTCTTAATCTTCGGAAATAGAACTCGCATGCAACGCTATTTTTTAACTTTCGCCGCACTGAGCGGATTTATCACAGTCGCCTTAGGTGCCTTTGCTGCTCATGCACTCAAACACCAGTTAAGCGCAGAATCACTCGCGGTGTTTCGCACCGGGGTGGATTACCAGATGTTTCATGCGCTTGCATTATTGGCTGTTGGTCTGCTCCTCAACCAACAGGGCGAAACCAAGCTGCTAAAGCTGAGTGGTTGCGCTTTTATCAGCGGCACTGTGTTATTTTCCGGCAGTTTGTACGCCTTAGCCTTGGGTGCGCCTCATGCTATGGGTATAATCACACCGCTGGGTGGCTTGGGGTTTCTAACCGGCTGGCTTGCACTGACTGTATCCGCATGGCGTTCGCGCTGATTTTTTATTTTTCTGACCCGTTATTTTCAGGTTTTTGACTTCTCCTATGCCCGACTTTCTTACATCTAACCCTACAGAACCTAATTCACTCGAATTCATTACCGCCCCTGAAGCCGGTGACGAAGGGTTTCTGATCAAACCTGAATTCAAACCCAAATCCATCCGCAGTTTTGTGATCCGTGCCGGGCGCATTACAGTTGGGCAAAAAAATGCGTTTGACACCTGGTGGCCATACTACGGTTTAAGCCTTTATAAAGGCGCAATAAACCCACAAACCATTTTTGGCCGCAGCGCACCGCTAGTGCTGGAAATAGGTTTTGGTATGGGCGATTCACTATTAGAGATGGCGCGCAATGAACCTGAAAAAGATTTTATCGGCGTAGAAGTACATCCGCCAGGCGTAGGAAAGTTGATTAATAACGCGGGCAAAGAAGGATTAAAAAATTTGCGCGTATACATGGCTGATGCGATGGATGTACTGGAAGATTGCATTCCCAATGCCTGTATTGACCGTATGCAACTATATTTCCCCGACCCCTGGCACAAGAAAAAACACAATAAACGCCGCATTCTGCAGCCGGCCTTTGTTCAAAGCTTGGCCCCGAAACTTAAAACCGGCGGCATTTTTCACATGGCAACAGATTGGCAAGCCTACGCTGAACATATGCTGGAAGTGATGAATGATGCCCCTAACTTTAACAATACTGTGCCTGAAGGTGGTTATGCACCGCGCCCTGAATATCGCCCAATTACCAAATTTGAGAAGCGGGGCGAGCGTTTGGGCCACGGTGTTTGGGATTTACTATTTCATGCCAATTGATATTTTGTTAAGGTGCGCACCTTGAGAATAACGATGAAATGGATTTTAGCCCTGCTTAGAGCAACAACGGCATAAAGCCCACTCGCTACTTTATGATCACTAAAATTTTATTTACACCATGATCACATCGTTATAGCCAAGCTATTTATTTTGTTATTTGTTATTTGTTATTTGTTATTTGGGAGTCCAACAATGAAACACATACACATCAAACTTTTATCTGTCTTAATTACCACGCTTGTTTCCGGCAGCACATTAGCCGACAACCATTCATTTGAAGTTCAATTGGGTGCTAGCCGCGATTTTTTTGAAGAGACAAAACACGATACCTCTGTTATTAATCTTGGCTTGGGCTACGCCATCGATAAAAACTGGAC
>JAYTSJ010000017.1:0-10410 GCA_043745725.1 Gammaproteobacteria bacterium
AAGGCGATGCCAACGATTATGTTGGTAAAGGCATGGCTGGCGGTAAGTTAGTCCTGCGTCCGCCGCGAAATTCAGAATTTAAATCTAACGTCACGAGCATAATGGGGAATACCTGTTTGTACGGTGCAACTGGCGGTAAGTTATTTGCTGCCGGTATCGCCGGAGAGCGTTGTGGCGTACGCAATTCAGGTGCTCATGTTGTAGTTGAGGGCGCGGGCGACCACTGCTGCGAATATATGACAGGCGGCGTGGTAACCGTACTTGGGCAGGTTGGTCTTAACTTCGGCGCGGGCATGACCGGTGGCTTCGCTTATGTACTAGACGAAGCCGGCGATTTTGTTGATCGCTACAACCATGAGCTAGTGGATATTCATCGTGTTAACTCCGAAACAGTGGAAGCACATCGCAATCATCTACGCAGTGTTATAACAGAGTTTACGCAAGAAACTGAAAGTGTGTGGGGTCAGTATTTACTTGATAATTTTGATGATTACGTCGGAAAATTTTGGTTAGTGAAACCCAAGGCAGCTAGTTTAGGCGGTCTATTGGTAAGTTTTAAGCAGCGCGGCGAATAACCCGTGCTTGTAGAGCACCCTAATGCGTAACAAGTACAAATAGTACTAGAGAGTACAGAGAGGCATAAATATGGCCGCACGTTTAAATAATGTATTTCAATTTCAGGAAGTGGGTCGTCAGGATCCCGCCAAGAAAGACATGCAAACCCGCAGACATAAGTTTGTGGAGATTTATCAGCCTTACGCCAAAGAAGAGGTGGAGGGGCAGTCACATCGCTGTTTGGAGTGTGGCAATCCTTATTGTGAATGGAAGTGTCCAGTGCACAATTTCATTCCTAACTGGCTAAAGTTAATTGCCGAAGGCAATATTTTTGAAGCGGCTGAGTTGAGTCATCAGACTAACTCATTGCCCGAAGTTTGTGGTCGCGTGTGCCCGCAAGATCGCTTGTGTGAAGGCGCCTGCACCTTGAATGATGGTTTTGGCGCAGTGACTATCGGCAATGCCGAAAAATATATTACGGACACCGCATTTGCGATGGGCTGGAAGCCAGACATGTCCAAAGTGGTTTGGACTAATAAAAAGGTCGCCATTATTGGTGCTGGCCCTGCGGGAATCGGCTGCGCTGACGTACTTGTGCGGGCTGGCGTTAAGCCCGTTGTGTTTGATAAATATCCTGAGATTGGCGGCCTACTGACTTTCGGTATCCCAGAGTTCAAACTTGAAAAGTCAGTGATGGCGCGCCGCCGTCAAATCTTTACTGAGATGGGTATTGAGTTCCGCTTGAATACCGAAATTGGTAAAGATGTATCTATGGCTGAACTACTGCGTGATTACGATGCAGTGTTTATGGGCATGGGCACTTACACCTACATGAAAGGCGATTTTCCTGGTGAAAACTTGCCGGGTGTTTACGATGCCCTGCCATTTCTGGTGGCTAACGTTAATCGTAACCTTGGTTTTGAAAAAAGCCCTGAAGATTTTATTAGTGTTAAAGGTAAAAAAGTTGTGGTGCTCGGTGGTGGTGATACCGCCATGGATTGTAACCGCACTGCGATTCGCCAAAGCGCCACTAGTGTGACTTGCGCTTATCGTCGCGATGAGGAAAATATGCCTGGTTCTAAGCGTGAAGTATCCAATGCTCGCGAAGAAGGTGTGGAGTTTTTGTATAACCGCCAGCCTGTAGCGATTGTTGGTAATGGCAAGGTTGAGGGTGTGAAGGTTGTTACCACGAAAATGGGTTCGCCCGATGAAAAAGGCCGTAGTCGTCCGGAAATCGTGCTTGGCAGTGAAGAAATTCTGCCGGCAGATGTGGTGTTAATCGCCTTCGGCTTTCGTCCCGACCCGCAATCCTGGTTTGCCGATAATGAAGTAAATACCAACGATTGGGGTGGTGTAATTGCACCCGAACAGCAACAGTTCAAGTTTCAAACGACCAATCCAAAAGTGTTTGCAGGCGGGGATATGGTTCGCGGTTCCGACTTGGTGGTTACCGCTATATGGGAAGGTCGTGAAGCTGCTGACGGGATACTGGATTATTTACAAGTGTAAACATAAAACCTGGCGTGGATTGTGGTACTTTGCTGGGTAAAGGCTGGCCTTACTTAATAGACTTCATTAGCCCCGCTTCTGCGGGGCTAATGCTATCCAACATGTCAAAATCAAGCTGTGTACTTGAGGAATTCTAAATGATTGAATTAAAAAACGACCGTTTTCTGCGTGCCTTGCTCAAGCAGCCGGTCGATGTAACTCCTGTATGGATGATGCGTCAGGCGGGCCGCTATTTGCCTGAGTACCGTGCCAGTCGCGAGCGCGCTGGCGATTTTATGGGCTTATGCACCAATCCTGAAATGGCCTGTGAAGTGACTTTGCAGCCACTAGAGCGTTATCCTCTTGATGCGGCAATTCTGTTTTCCGATATTCTCACTATCCCTGATGCTATGGGTTTAGGGTTGTATTTTGAAACGGGTGAAGGCCCTAAGTTTCGCAAGCCCGTGCGCACTGAAGCGGATGTTGATGCACTATTGGTGATTAAGCCTGAGCAAGATTTACCTTATGTGATTGATGCGGTAAAAACTATTCATCGTGAACTCAATGGCCGTGTTCCCTTAATTGGCTTTTCTGGCAGCCCTTGGACTTTAGCGACTTATATGATTGAGGGCGGTTCCAGTCGTGATTTCCGTCGCGCTAAAGAAATGCTCTATAACCAGCCCGAAGTTATGCACAGGCTGCTGGATGTACTGGCTGATTCTGTGACTGCCTATCTCAATGCGCAAATTACGGCGGGGGCACAGGCGGTACAAATTTTCGATACTTGGGGTGGTGCGCTTTCGCATTCTGCTTACCAGGAGTTTTCACTCAAGTACATGCAAAAAATTGTTGCTGGTTTGATTCGTGAACATCAAGGTCGTCAGGTGCCGGTCATCCTCTTCACCAAAGGTGGTGGGCAATGGCTGGAGTTATTAGCTAACACGGGTGCTACAGCGTTAGGGTTGGATTGGACAACTGACATTGGCCAAGCGCGGGCCCGAGTTGGCAAACAAGTTGCCCTGCAAGGCAATATGGATCCCACAATTCTTTACGCTAAACCTGAACGAATTCGCGCAGAGGTTGCAGCTATACTCGCATCTTTTGGCAAAGGCTCGGGGCATATATTTAATTTGGGTCATGGTATAACACCAGAAGTAGACCCTGTGCATGCTGGCGCATTTATACATGCCGTACATGAGTTGTCTGGCGGCTATCATTCCTGACAATAAAGGATTAAACGAGCATTATACTTTTGGATTTTGCGACGACCTTTCGGGTGTAAGAAAAGTCCCTTAATGATATTCATCCTTATAGCTACTGGTTTGTTGGTGCATTATTCTCTACACTCATCACAGCGTCTGTATTTAATTAGATGAAATTTACATAAAGATTAAATGTGTGAGGCAAATTAGTGGCGATCAAGCAAGTAAAGGTTGATGTGAATGAATTGAGTTTGGGCATGTATGTGTCTGGCCTCGATCGTCCTTGGTCGCAGACTCCCTTTCCTTTACAGGGGTTTTATTTGCGTGATTTACAAGAAGTGAACCAACTTAAAATATTGTGTAAGCACGTTTATATTGATGTTGAAAAAGGTCGTGCTCCCATTGCAACGAACCTGAAAAAACTTGATAAGGCTGGCTCACGGGTAAAGGCGGCAGGACGCGAGCATGAAAGTACAACAATTCTCGAACCCTTAGCACCACTGAAAATTCAGCGCAATCTCTATCGCGAAGTTTCGCCTCTGCAAAAAGAAGTCAAAAAAGCTAAACAACTGCATCAAAAAGTTTATGGTGCGGTAGTTGAGATTATCGACATACTCGAAACCCAACAGCTTGATAATCTTTCGCTAGGAGAGACGCGAAAAGTTGCCAGCGAGATGGTTGACAGCGTTTTACGCAACCCGGATGCCTTTACATGGCTCTCGCGAGTGCAAGAGAAAGATGAGTATACCTACAGTCATGCCGTACGCTGTTCAGTATGGGCTATTTTATTTGGTCGACATATTGGTCTGCCCAAGCGCGATCTTGATGTATTGGCTATGGCTGTACTGCTAAAAGATGTTGGTAAGGTAATGTTAGATGCCGCATTAATCGCAAATACCAATCGTAGCCCTGAAGAAGAACTTTTGTACGAAACCTTTGTTGACTTAGGTGCAGACATTCTGCGTAAAACACTTGGTGTCGAACCGCGCATGATTAGCATTGTAAAAACGCATTGCGAGCGCCTTAATGGCAGCGGCTATCCGCAGCATTTGGTGGGCGATAAAATTCCCCTGTTGGGTAAAATTGCGGGCATAGTAACCTACTACGATTTCGTTACTAATCCGCGCGGGTCGCGTCACCCTATTGCGCCTTCAAAAGCAGTGGCGAAACTTTATGAATTGCGGAATATTCAATTTCAAGAAGAGTTGGTTGTAGAGTTTATTCGCGCTATTGGCCTCTATCCTACGGGTACACTGGTTGAATTGAGTACCGGCGAAGTGGGTGTGGTGGTGGAGCAAAATTTTGAACGCCGACTAAAACCTAAAGTAATCGTCGTATTGGATACCTTCAAACAGCCGTTGCGAGAGTTTGTTTTGATGGATTTGTCGGAAGATGATAAGCGTAAACAAGCGCTGCTCGATTCTGGTAAAAAAACGCGCTACGAAATAGAAAAAATTGAAATTGCTCGTGATTTGGAGCCGGGCAGTTACGATGTCGATATTGCAACTATTCGCGATCAGTATCTATTGCGGAATGAAAAAACAGGACTTATGGCGCTGTTAAGTAAGTTAAAGGGTTAAGTAAGCTAAAAGGTTAACTGAATGAATCGCCAGTAATACACTGGTTTTCGAAACCGCTATTGGCTTTGCTGATGGCGGTTTTTTTTGGCAAAAATATTAGTTGTAAAATTGTCGATATTTATATTTATCATGAAACTTATAGCGAGAGCCAAAAGTAGTTGTCTATCTTTGTGGCGGGCAAGGTACAATTAATTGGTTCATATTTGCGATTGGCAAGCGTGTGGTGTTGATCAATACTAGGTCAGCAATAAAGCGAGAATAGGTCAGTAATAAAGCGAAGAACGCTATATTGGTAGATGTCTTGTTAGATATTTTTTGAGAAATAAATAATGTTTGAATGGTTAGTAAATCCAGAAGCTTGGGTGGCATTGGCAACCTTGACAGCTTTAGAAATTGTGTTAGGTATAGATAATATTATTTTTCTATCTATTCTTGTCGGACGTTTACCCGAGCCGCAACGTGCGTTTGCACGTAGTACTGGGTTGGGTTTAGCAATGCTGACACGACTGGCGTTGTTATTTTCACTCTCCTGGGTGATGAAATTAACAGACCCGCTTCTTTCTATTTTTGAGCACGATATTTCGGGAAGAGATTTAATTTTAATTGGCGGTGGTTTGTTTTTGTTAGCCAAAGCCACAATTGAAATTCATAAAGTTGTGGAAGGTGTGGAGGAAGAAGTTAATGTGAAGGGTGGCGGCTCAGGATTAGTGATGGTGCTTATCCAAATTGCTATTCTGGACATCGTATTTTCGCTAGATTCGGTTATCACCGCGGTAGGCTTGGTCAGTCAAGTGTCGCTAATGGCGGTGGCGATTATTCTAGCGGTGGGCGTCATGTTGTTTGCGGCCAAAGCGATTGGCGATTTTGTGGAATCGCAACCGACAATTAAAGTCCTTGCACTTGCGTTCTTAATGATTGTTGGCGCTACGTTGTTAGCTGAAGGCTGTGAAATTCATGTACCAAAAGGTTACATTTATTTTGCAATGGCTTTCTCGTTAGCGGTAGAAATGTTGAATATTAAAATGCGCAAAAAGATCAATAAATAATAATTTTTATTTGCTTAATACTAACGTATTAACATTTGTCAGCCAGCTTTACTCCGACGCGAGTGCTGCTGCTGGCTACAAATTGCGGTTCCCATTTTATTTTATTTTTTGCAAATAAAACAATCACCGTAGAACCCAACTTGAACCGACCCATTTCGCTACCTTTTTCGAGCGTGATATTTTGGAAAGGATACAGTGATGTTTGTATTTCGCGCTCGACAATGGGCGCCATTTGACCATCCCATACCGTCTCAATTCCCGCTACTATCATCGCGCCCACTAACACTACGGCCATAGGGCCTATGTCAGTATCAAAAATAGTTACTGCGCGCTCATTGCGTGCAAATAAACGGGGTACATTATTTGCGGTAACTGTATTCACTGAAAATAAATCGCCAGGAACCATAATCGTGCTGCGTAGTTTGCCGCCATAGGGCATATGTACCCGGTGATAATCAGAGGGGGCTAAATATATAGTGGCAAAGTTCCCATCGGCAAATTCTTGTGCTAACGCATCGTCGCCACCGAGTAATTCGTGGGCAGTGTAATCTTGTCCTTTGGCTTGAAATATTCGACCTTTTGAAATTTTTCCAATTTGACTGATTGCGCCATCGGCAGGGCACACAATGGCATGTGGTTCGCGGCTAAGTGGGCGAATTCCCGGCTTTAATGCGCGCGTAAAAAAATCATTGAAACATTGGTAAGCACGTGGGTTCTCTTCTGCCGCTAGCGACATGTCCACGTGATAACGTTTAATAAACCAGCTAATAAAGGTATTTTTAATCCATGTATTTTGCGAGTTAGCAATGTTACCGATAAAACGGGACAGCTTATGTTGCGGCACCAGATGTTGTAGTTTGATAAATAATTTTTCATTCATGGAAGGCTTTACCTAAGTCGTACCTAAATATCAATAAACGCTTTGTGTGCAATGCATAGCGAAAAAATGCAATGGTATCAAAAAGTGATGGATAGTGCAGCTTAACCATAAAATCCCAATTGTAAGGCTCGCAGCTGAGAAAATTTTACCTTGGAGATTTTATCTATTTCATCCCGCATTACCGATAAAATGATACGTTGATTCGGTATTCTGAGTTAATTGTGTAAATCTTGTTCGCTTTTGGTGGAGTATCTTTGATGCGTGTAGAGTCAGACTGCATTAGAATGGCGGCACATTGTAATGTATGCAGACAGCAAATTGCTGTTAGTGTTTTAGTCCCATATCAGTTGTTAGGATGGTATTTGTGAATAATAAAAATGAACTTCTGTCTCAGTTGCGCATTGATCGTAAGGCCTCGCCGTTAAAGCCGGGCTGGATATTTTGGGTTGCAGGCTCTAGCGTAGCTTTCCTTGCGGTTGTCATAAGTTTTTGGCTTTTTTATGAGCCAGCGCCGCTGCCGGTAAAAATTCAAATGGCACGTATGGCAACGGTAGATTCATCCTCTGCGAGTGTTCTTGACGCAACCGGATATGTAGTAGCGCGCCGTTCAGCTACTGTGTCGTCTAAAGTTACGGGAAAGGTTGTAGAGGTATTGTTTGAAGAGGGCGTGGCCGTTGAAAAAGATCAGGTGCTCGCCCGGCTTGACGATCTGAATGCAAAAAAATCATTTGATGTTGTAAAGTCGGAAGTGCAAGCATCAAAAGCAGAAGTAGCCGAGACGCGCGCGCGCCTGGTGGAAGCGAAACTAAATTTTGAGCGCAACCTGTCGATGGTTGAAAAGAAATTGGTCAGTCAGGCTGCATTTGATTTAATACAAGCCAATTATGATTCACTTAAAGCACAGTTGAATAATCGCCAGGAGATGGTTGAAGTTAATGAACGTATGCTCGCGCAGCAAAAACAATATGTCGATGATTTAACTATTCGCGCCCCTTTTGCTGGAGTTATTGTTAGCAAAGATTCGCAGCCGGGCGAAATGATTTCCCCCAATTCTGCAGGCGGTGGTTTTACGCGTACCGGCATTTGTACCTTGGTGGATATGACCTCGTTAGAAATTGAAGTTGACGTCAATGAATCTTACATTCAGCGAGTACATGCTGGTCAACTTGCGGAAGCTGTATTGGAAGCCTATCCCGAATGGAAAATTCCGGCAAAAGTTGCGGCGATTATTCCCACTGCGGATCGTCAAAAAGCAACCGTGAAAGTACGCATTTCTTTTCAGGATTTGGATCCACGCATTTTGCCGGACATGGGCGTTAAAGTGGCTTTCTTAAATCCAGAGCCGCAGGAAAAACAAAAACCTAAGGCGCCATTAGGCATCCGCGTACCAACCTCGGCCGTGCGTTCGGTAGAGCAACACAAATTTGTATTTGTCGTGAAAGACGGTGTGGTTGAACAGCGCAAAGTTAAGCTGAACGCAAGTTATGGTAGTGATGTTTATATTTCTGAAGGTTTAAATGCAGGTGAAGATTTTGTGGTAGATGCTTCTGCGCCGCTGAAAAAAGGTATGAAGGTAATACCGGAATAAAAAAATTGTCCTTTCCGTGTGCGGTGAATGCAATGTGCGGTCAGGTTTTATATGGTCAAAGGAGAATCTATGTCTATCGGTACGCAGGCCCCAATAATGCAAGCTTCAGCAATGGATAATGAAGTGCTCGTAGAATTAAACAATATTGGCAAGAGTTATAAAAAAGGCAAGGACCTTGTGCCAGTATTGGCTGGCTTAAATTTAACTATCAAACGCGGCGATTTTCTCGCGCTCATGGGCCCTTCGGGGTCTGGCAAAACGACGTTGTTAAATATTCTTGGTGGCCTCGATAGTCCAACATCTGGAGAGTTAATGATTGATGGTCAGCGCATTGACCAATTTTCTGCTGCAGAATTAACACGATGGCGTGCCAGCAACGTCGGTTTTATTTTTCAATTTTATAATTTAATGCCAGTGTTAACGGCTGAAAAAAATGTTGAATTACCGTTGTTGTTGACCAACTTAACCAGTAAGGAAAGAAAATTACACGTTGCTGCTGCATTGGAACTGGTAGGGCTTGCTGATCGCGCCAAACATTATCCGAGAGAATTGTCTGGCGGCCAGGAGCAGCGTGTTGCGATTGCACGAGCGCTGGTTAGTGACCCTAATTTATTATTGTGCGATGAGCCTACGGGCGATCTTGATCGCACGACAGCCGATGAAATTTTAGCGCTCATGCAAGAATTAAATCGTGAGCAACAAAAAACGATAATCATGGTTACACACGATCCCCGTGCGGCAGATCACGCTAAAAAAATTATCTATTTGGATAAGGGTGCCTTGATTAAGGATGATGTTGTTGCTAACGGTAGTACTAAAAAATCGGGAATCGCCGGAGCATAGTCATGTACTACTTCTATTTTATTATAAAAAATCTTGGCCGGAAGAAAGTAAGGACAATCTTAACAATACTCTCGATTATGATCGCATTTTTATTGTTTGGTTTGTTGCGAAGTTTGAGCGTGGCCTTTAATTCCGGCGCTGAGATTGCCGGTGAGGATCGCTTAATAACTATTAATAAAGTTACCTTGATCCAACCATTACCTTATAGCTATTTAAGTAAAGTAAGGGCGCTTGAGGGCGTTAATAAAGTTACTTTGGCTAATTGGTTTGGTGGTTATTATCAAGAACAAAAAAATCAATTTCCGCAGTTTCCCGTGGAAGCTGAAACTTATTTTGATATTTATAAAGAAATGTATAAGTTACCGCCAGAGCAAATGACGGCGTGGAAAAATGATCGTGTGGGTGTGGTTATTGGTCGAGCATTAGCGCAAAAATTTAATTGGAAAGTGGGTAATAGAATTCCGTTGATCGGTATGTTCCCACAAAAAAATGGTAGTACGACATGGGAATTCGTGATTGATGGCATTTACGATGCCAAAGATAAGCGCGCAGATACTAGCGGCATGCTAATGCACTACGATTATTTTGATAAGGCGCGACAATTTGGTGAAGGAACCTTAGGTTGGTTAATTATTAAAGTCAAAAATCCTGCGCAAGCCGGACAGGTTGCAGCGGCGGTAGATGCGTTGTTTGCTAACTCTTTTACTGAAACAAAAACCAGCAGTGAAAAAGATTTTGCAAAATCTTTTGCCAAGCAATTTGCGGATATCGGGTTAATTACCACATTAATTTTAAGTGCAGTTTTTTTTACTATGCTACTTGTGGCCGGCAATACTATGGCGCAATCATTTCGCGAGCGAATTCCTGAGGTGGCCATTTTAAAAACACTCGGGTTTAGCGATATTGCGGTTATGTTGTTGGTATTGATGGAATCTTTGGTAGTAGTTCTGTTGGGCGGTATTGCCGGGCTTATTGTTGCGGCTAAAATAATTACTGCACTTGCTGATAAATTTGCCGCTAATTTACCTGGCTTATCTTTTTCAATGGGCATTTTTGTGGATGGAGTCGTTGCAATGTTGCTACTTGGATTTCTCACTGGAATTATTCCTGCGGTTCAAGGATTGCGTTTGAATATTGTTGCTGCGTTGAGGAGAAGATAATTATGTTGTTTAACAGTCTCACGCAAATTTTTATTATTACCATGATGAATTTGCGCAATATTCCGCAG
>JAYTSJ010000018.1:0-2194 GCA_043745725.1 Gammaproteobacteria bacterium
CAAAACTTAATACAGGTACTCCTCCCACTACCTATAACAATGTTTCTCTCAATGTTCAGGAAGGTCAGCCAGTGCCGGCGCCTAAATACAGTATGGGCGGGTGTCAGGGTTGCCATGGTGTAGCGGAACAACTTGGGCGCGATTTCAGTTTTCTTGCAAATGGTGTTGGTGGTAAAGGTAAAGAACTTGATTCAGTGCCGGCCAATAGTTTAACCCCAAGCCAACAAGCTGCACATAATACCAAAATGATTAACAGCTCCAACTTCGGTCTTTAAAATTATTTGGCGCAGCAAGGATGCCGCGCTCTTCTTTGTAAAGAAATATATGGATTGTTGACTGATACTTGGTTTAAAAAATTAATTTCAATATGGCTGTAGCTATGAGCGTCGAATTGAATCAATCGCAAGCGGAAAATAAGTATGTGTTGGAAGAGATTCAAGCATTACCCTTGGCTCTCGATAAACCGCTTTATCGCAATTATCCAGCGATGAAACTGGGTCAGCTGCAACAAATAGATTTTTTCAGTCAGCAGCTGTGTGTCATGGCTGCTGACATTTTGCGAAATAACGGCAATGGCAATGGCAATGGCGGTGAAAGTACAGATAAAAATAATAACTGGGTGATAACTGCCCCCGCTTATTATCAGCTGCCCGCTGCGGCTAATTTACTAGCTCGTAAAGTACATAAACTACTGCAACAACAAGGCTTTTTGGTTTCCCTGGTTGAGCCGCGTTTAAGCCAACAACAAATCGTTATTGGCAGTCAGGAGGAATTTAAAAGTTATCACGATTACAGCAAAAATAATTTGCAACAGCGCATCGCTGAGCGGCAACGAGTACAAATACCTAATGCGGATCGACTTATATCCTATTTCAAAAATCAGTCGGTCATGATTATCAATGATATTAATGTTACGGGAACTCAGCAGCGTTTTATGCAACAGATGTTTGATGAATTACAAGTCAAATCTTGCCATTGGCTGTATATATTAAATGTCGATGCCAAGTTGGCACAGGATCACCCTGAAATTGAATATCACATTAATAGTAACCAAATTAGTGATCTTGATAGTTATGGAAAAATTTTGGGTGATGAAAAAACCCAGCATACCGCTCGCTGTATTGCCCGTTTGTTTAACGAAGAATTTAATGATTTTTATTATTTGGTTACGTCGCTTAATCAAAAAATGCGCGAGCTAATCTACTTTCTGGCAGAGAAAGAGGAGCGCTATAGCAACGCACTGTTCGCGGACAAAATGAATCTATTGGCAACTTCCAGCCAAAGTCTTTCTATTTCATAAGAATTTTATTTCATAAGACTTTTTATTTCATAATAATTTTAATGTTATCGGATTTTTTATTTCATGGATATTTGTATTTCATAAACCTTTTGTTGCCTAAAAATGAGCTGCAATATGTACGATATTAATTATCAAATTCCCTTGGTAGATCTCAACAAAATACGTTTGCCCCATAGTCAGATTCCAGTGGACAATCAATCGCCACTGTTTGCTGAACCCTTGGTAAATTTACAGAATTATGATTTACCTTTCTTGTCCTGGCATGCGATTACCGATGGCAGCAATGCCCCTTATGGAAAACCGATTAAGGGCAGTCGTCAGGAAGGCTGGTTAAGAAAATCCATTGCAGAAAAGTTAGAAAAAGCCAATCGACTCTTAAAACCTTTTAACGCTGAGTTATTAATACTCGACGCCTATAGATCTATTGAATGTCAACATGGGTTGTGGGATTTTTTTTATGCGCGTGGCCGCGAAGAAAATCCTAATGCCAGTGATGAAGAGTTACGTCAATACGCATTGGGTTATGTGCGTGATCCGCGAATTTTTAATCCGTTGGATGCACGCACTTTTCCTATTCATATTACGGGCTCTTCTATCGATGTCACTTTGCGCCAGCGCAATACTGGTCGGTGGCTAAATATGGGTTCTAAATTTGAAGAAATTATTGCTGTGAGCAGTACGGATTATTTTGAGCGGCAATTGCAGCAAGGTTTGATCAAGGCGGACGACGAACGTTTATGGAATAGGCGCTTAATGGATTGGGCGTTGCGAAGTGAAGATTTTTTAAATGATCCCATTCTCTATTGGCACTATGACTGGGGCAATCAGATTTGGATAAAAGTCAAAAATGTAATTTATGGTAATGCCCCGAGTGCTGCATGGTATGGCCATATT
>JAYTSJ010000019.1:0-20156 GCA_043745725.1 Gammaproteobacteria bacterium
CGATCAAAAAATGGATAATTATAATCAATAAGCCACTAACCGCCTGAAAACAATAATATTTAATAAAATTTAATAGTTCTTAAATAGCATATGGGAGTAAAACTTCTATACTGAAGTTACATTCCGAGGACAAGCAGCATGAGACTCCGCGTTAACAAATATACTCTAGCCTACCCAGCATCGATTCTAATGGTGTTGCTAGTAGTAGGTTGCAGCACAATAGAGAAAAAAGCGGCGCAGCCCGAATACTCTGCAGAAATTACCGAACTACTATCCGGACAGGCATTAATGGGGCATAAAGTTAAGGCCGATGAATTGCCAAACATTGACCTATTTGCCATTACACCCGAAATGGCAGCATTTGCAGAGAATGCTGTAGCGCATTCATCCGATATCTTCGATAAGGTGAAAGCATTGCACAATGCACTACTCTTACCCGTAGATGATGGTGGGCGAGGCATTCTCTATAGCGCATTTACCACTGAAGCGCCCATTAAAACCTTTAACGAACACAAGGCAAATTGTTTGAGCTTTAGCTTGCTTTATGTCGCGTTAGCGCGACATTTAGATTTGCATGCTTATATTAATGAAGTAGCTGTCCCGCCGACCTGGGATATGCGAGCTAGCGGTCTGCTGTACTATATGCAGCACGTCAATGTGAAAATCCCACTTCCTCGTAATATCAATAAAGCCTATTTTACATTAACACCGGATGACGCCGTTATCGATTTAGAAATGAATCTCTATAAATCTACTTACCCGCAAAAAACTATTTCAGATGACGTAATTTTGGCAAAATTTTACAGTAATCGTGGAATGGAATATGCCGCTGAAGGTGAATACGATAAAGCCTTTTTGTATTTACGCAAAGCACTACAAGAGAATGATCAACAAAGCGCTATCTGGAACAATTTCGCCAGCCTGTATCGCCGCAAGGAATTGTTCCACGAAACTGAAATAATTTATTTACAGGGTCTTAAATTAAATCCTGATGACCTGACTATTATGAATAATCTGTCAGGCGTTTATCACAAGATGGGCAACAAAAAACAGGCGCTTATTTACAACAATTTAGCAAAACACTATCGCCAAGCTAATCCCTATTATCAATATTTGTTAGCCCATTCTGCGTACGATAGTGGTGACTACAAAGAGGCTCTTGTTTACGTAAAACGCGCCATTGAGCGCGAAAAAAAAGAACCACGATTTTACCAGCTAACCGCCAATATTTATGAAAAATTAGGAGAGCTAAAAGCAGGCGAAGCAATGAATAAAAAATATCAAGCCCTATTGACCAGAGAGCATTAATTGACGGTCAAAAATGACGATAACGCACAAAGACCTAAATGAGTTGTTCACATTAAAATTCCATTATCCTAAAAAACTGTTAAAAAATAACCTTTGTGCTCCTGACTTATAGAGAACCATAGCAATTATTTGCACGCTAGTTTATCTTCGCTCCACCACAACTTCTTTCGCACTGTGAACATCATGACTGACAAAATTAGTATTCGCGCCAGTATTAATCACTCCGTTGACATTGAAGTACTGCAAAGTGCTGTAGCGCGCTTCCAGCGTATTTTTAATGGCAGCGGTTACGGCTTTTGGGAGTGGGATTTAAGCACCCAACACATTGATTGGTCAGGTGGCTTTTGGGAGCGCATGGGCTATACCGCAGAAGATGAAAAGGATATTAGCGATGCAACGAAAATTTGGTCCTATATGCATGAGGAAGATCGCGCATCCACGTTAGCGGCGGCGCACCATCACTTACGCACCGATGAACCCTTTGATATTTGTTATCGTATTCGCACTAAACAGGGCGAATATGTATGGACCCAAGTTCGCGCCACTTCTATTCGCAATGAAATTGGCCGCGTTATTTTTATGTCCGGCGTCAATTTTGATATCACCGCATTAAAAGAAGCTGAAGAAGCGCTGCGTGAATCTGAGGCACGTCAAGAACGTATTATTCAATCCACCAATGACGGTATTTGGGAATGGTATGCCCGCGGAGGCTTTCACTTTTCCAGTCGCTGCTGGGAATTAATTGGCTACGACGCCAAGGATGATGAGCTTACGCTTGGCGAAGATAAATTACAGGTGTGGCGTAAACATATTCACCCGCAAGATTTAGCAAAGTTCGATGCAGCACTGAGTGACCATATGGCGGGGAAAAACCCATTTGATCTCGAATATCGCTTAATTGGCAAAAATAAAGATACCCATTGGGTTCGCGCACGTGGCCGTGCAAGCTTTAATAACGAAGGAAAAGCAATTCGCATGTCCGGCTCCAACATGGATATGACCCGGATTAAACGTGCTGAAGAGCGTGTTATGCAAGCCAAGGAAGCAGCTGAAAAAGCTAACCAGGCAAAATCTGAATTTTTATCGAGTATGAGTCACGAATTACGTACCCCCCTTAATGCCATTTTGGGTTACGCACAATTATTTGAATACGATTTAAATTTAACGCAGCAACAAGTAACAAATGTGCGTGAGATTCGCAAAGCTGGCGATCATTTATTACAATTAATTAACGATGTTCTCGATCTTGCAAAAATTGAATCCGGAAAAATGACAGTCTCGCTTGAGCCGGTATTAGTAACGAGAATTGTTGCTGAAGCATTTACATTAGTACAACCACAATCTGACAATAAACATATAAAATTATTTGCCACCATGAGTAATTTTGAAAACCTATATGTTACCGCCGACAATGTTCGTTTCAAACAAGCATTAATTAATTTACTCAGCAACGCGGTTAAATACAATGATATTGGTGGCGAAGTTGAAGTGCACTTGCAGTTGATTGCCAATAATAAATTACGTATTACCGTACGCGACAATGGCAAAGGTATTCCTGCTAATCGCCAAGCTGAAGTATTTCAGCCTTTCAATCGTTTAAATGCTGAATTTAGCAATATTGAAGGTTCGGGAGTTGGCCTCGTCATCACCAAACAATTAGTTGAGATGATGAATGGAAAACTCGATTTTAAAAGTGCAGAAGGTGTGGGAACAGAATTTTGGATTGATTTACCACTGGCGAGCGAATGGAATGAAACTCAACATACTATTATTAAATCAGTCAGTTTTCAGCTGACAAAATTAGCTTTTCACGAACATAAAAAAATTCTGTACATCGAAGACAACCCCACCAACATACTCTTACTAGAGCAATTTTTTGCCCAGCATAACAACATCAATTTGGATATTGCAGAAGAACCTTTTATCGGCATTTACAAAGCCCGCAGCGGCCTACCTGACCTAATCATTTTAGATATTAATTTACCCGGAATGGATGGCTTTGAGGTGTTGGATGTTTTAAAAAATGACGTCTTAACGAAAAACATTCCGGTCATTGGCTTGTCCGCCAATGCCATGCCTTACGATGTAGAGCGCGGAATAAAATCCGGTTTTAACGAGTATCTCACCAAACCAGTAGACATTAATCGCTTAATTAAAACCTTGAATCAGTTTTTGGGCGCATAAAAAAACGGGGCTAGAGGCCCCGTTTTTTTATTGATAGCTGGTTTTATTGATAACTAGCTTTAGTGATAAGTTTTTTATTGATCAATAGTTTTCTTAAAAATTATTTCAAATGACCCAAATTCTTTTGCACTATTTGTAAAATCGGTTTAAACACTTTAGGTGCGCAGGCAACAATATTACCTGAATCTAAAAAATCGGCGCCGCCATTAAAATCACTAACCAATCCACCTGCTTCGGTCACCAATAAAATACCTGCGGCTATATCCCAGGAATTTAAATTCATTTCCCAAAAGCCATCAAACCGCCCCGCTGCCACGTAGGCTAAATCCAGCGCGGCTGAACCAGCACGACGAATACCGGCGGTTTCACCGGCAATTTCTTGCACACACGCGAGATAAGGAACAATGTGTTCTAGGGAGTAACCATTAAAAGGGATGCCGGTACCAATTAATGCACCCTCTAATCCGCGTCGCGGAGAAACACGTAAACGACGGTCATTGAGCTTGGCACCACGACCACGGCTGGCAGTAAACTCTTCGCGTTTGATAGGGTCAATAATAACCGCATGCTCAAGTTGGCCTTTGTATTTACAGGCAATTGAAACAGAAAAATGCGGTACACCGTGGATAAAATTTGTAGTGCCGTCGAGTGGGTCAATAATCCATTCATAATCAGGATTCTTGCCAGGTTGCACACCGCCCTCTTCGCCCCGGATAGTATGGTCCGGGTATGCTTTACGGAGATGATAAATAATTTCTTTTTCCGCGGCTTTATCAACTTCAGTCACAAAGTCGTTGTGACTTTTCGATTCAAACGTAACTAAGTCAATACGTTCAAAGGCGCGTTCAATCAGTTCAGCCGCTTTGCGGCCAGCGCGCAAAGCTATAGTCAACATGGGTTCCATAGAGCACCAATAACAAGAGGGAGTGGATTGTGAAAGAGCGTGGCCGCAGGCGTCCCAATCAATGCTGGGAAGCGCCTCTCGCCGAGGGCGCGCAGTATACCAGCCAAGCCATTCTATCTCTAGTTGCTTGTAAAAATAGTTGCTTATAAAAACAGATTTGCCAGCAGCAATTGCTGTCGATGCCAGCAGATGGCATTGAAATCAGGTTAGAATATCCCGTCACCATACCAAGAGCCTTTCCTATGCACTGTATCAGCATTCAAATTGCCCCTGAGTTTCTAGCCAATTTTGATCGTAACGATTTCTTATTACGGGTGCGCGCCCTTGGTCGCTCACCCGAAATTGATGCTTTTAGCGAGAAGGGAAAGGCCTATTTACAGTTTAATTTTTTTACCGAGCTCCCCAAATTGCTCTGGCAGGATTTAGAAGCAGCACTCTACAAAAATGTTGCCTACGGCAAAATCATTAGCCCGGTGTCTATTGTCGTTTGTCAAAATGAAGACGAAAATGCTACGGAAGACTTTTTAGTACTCCATCATTTTGACAGCAATGAAAAAATTGACTCTCTCAAATAAATTTATACATGTTCGCAAACAACAGGTTTCATAATGTCAATTAATTGGTTCCCCGGACACATGCATAAGGCGCGTAAAGAAATCGCCGAAGTTATGCCGCAAGTTGATGTAATTATTGAAGTGCTCGATGCACGCATTCCATTCTCTAGTGAAAATCCCCTTGTCCCTTCACTACGCGGTGATACGCCTTGCATCAAATTATTAAATAAAGCCGATTTGGCAGACCCGGAAATCACTGCGCTCTGGGTAGCAGAAATGGAAAAAACACAAGGCGTAAAAGCCTTGCCTGTTAGCCAACAACACCCGGAACAAATTCGTCAGTTATTACGCTTATGCGAAACACTTTTGCCAGATCGTAACCTCGCATTACGCCCTGCCCGCGCCATGATTATGGGCATTCCCAATGTGGGCAAATCGACCATTATTAATACACTTGCAGGGCGCGTTATCGCACGCACAGGCAACGAAGCTGGCATCACCAAATCGCAACAGAAAATTAAATTAGATAACGGAATTTTATTAACCGATACACCCGGATTTTTATGGCCAAAATTAAGCCCACCCACCTGCGGTTATCGTTTAGCCGCAACGGGAGCAATCAAAGATACGGTATTTGATTACGCAGACATTGCATTATTTGCCGCAGAATATTTATTAAAAGCTTATCCTGACTTTTTAAAAACACGCTATAAATTGGAAGACTTACCCGAAAGCGATTTGGAGTTACTCGAAGCCGTCGGAGTAAAACGAGGCTGCACCAGTAAAGGTGGCGGAGTAGACATCCAAAAAGTATCTTCGTTATTAATTACTGAATTACGCGCAGGACATTTAGGAAGAATTAGCTTTGAAACACCGGAGATGACAACAAAAGAGGAAGAAGACTGTAAAATTTTTGAAGCGAAAAAAGCGGAAGAGAAAGCCGAACATGACAGAATTCGCAGACTCAAAACCAGGAAAAACAGACGCTAATATATATTTTTAACCATTCGCTGAATTACTTTGTTCCCAGCATACTCACGAGGCGGAGATTCGTAATAAAAATTACATTCTCCGCCTCGTAGAATTACACGGGCACATAGATATAAACCTCGCCCCGAACATCTCGACAATTAACACAACAACTAATACAGCAACGTAAATAATTTACGCTGAAATTCAATCGCCAGCGGATCACCTTTACCTAAAGCCGTTAAAATATCCGTTAAGGTTTTTCTTGCCAATCCATTTTCAAAATTTCGATCTTTACGTAAAATATCAATCAATAATTCAAGTGCAGGGCGATAATTTTTTTCCTGATTATATTGCACAGCCAATTGCAAACAAATATCTAACTTCGCAGGTTCGGCGGCATGCGCAGCTTCAAGCGCAACTAATTCCGGTGTTTTCGCTGCTTGTTTTTTGATAACTATTTGCGCTAGAAGTTGTTCATAGTGCGCATCTTGATCAATCTTTTTAATGGTACTTAAAATAGCTTCTGCACTTTCAAGACGATTAAGCGCAATGTTGCTTTCCGCGAGAAGATAAGCAATAACAGCAAGATGTTTAGACTCATCATAGGCCTTGCGCAACAATGGTAAAGCACTTGCATGATCATCCACAGCAATAAATTGTTGCGCTTCGGCGAGTGGCTGCTCCCAAGGTTTGGGTAAATATTTTTCGAGCAATTCACGTACTTGTATTTCTGTTTGGGCACCGGTAAAACCATCAATAGGTTGACCATCTTTCATCACCATTACAGTAGGCAAACTGCGTACACCAAATTGCGATGCTATAACGTTTTGCTCATCTGCATTCACTTTAGCGAGCAAGAAAGCACCCTTAAATTGTGTCGCAAGTTTTTCTAAAATCGGCATGAGCGATTTGCAGGGGCCACACCATTCAGCCCAAAAATCAATAACTACGGGGCGCTTGAAAGACTCGTCAATTAATAGTTGCTGAGCATTTTCTAACGTGATGTTAACAATAGTATCCATGGTTTACTCCATTTCTCGTAAAGTCACGGCGACATTTGCAGTCGCGCTAGAAACATAGGCAATCGTTTCCGTAATAGTAACGGTTAAATTCATGGTTTTATCCGCCAATTTACACAACTCCTGCAACTCATCTGCTGTGAAATAATGAATTTCAACTTTAGGCAATGCGTTGATTGCAGCGGCGTTAGTTTTCCACCAAACATCTAATCCGCGGCCATAGGTAAATACTTTTACCGCAACAGATTGACTTGACGCCTTTTTTAAACGATCCGGTGCAGGCTGCCCTACTTCGATCCATTCCAAAATACGGCCATCATCATGCTTCAACCAAAGCTCGGGGTCATCCGCAGAGGACAAGCCACGCGCAAAACTTAAATTTTCCGCAGCGCGATAACAAAAGGCTAGAATACGCACCATCATGCGCTCTATAGTTTCGGATGGATGCAAAGCAATGGTTAGGTTGTAATCACCGTACACATTGCGATCCATATCAGAAAGCGTAAGGTTAAGTTTATGGATAGTCGGCTTTTCTGCCACAGTTTTTCTCACTTATTAAATTGATGATTCTACACACTATAAATGACCGATACTTCGTTTGACATTCCACAGTATGATATGCCGCAAAAATTTGAGCTCACTGTAACAAAGCCTGAGCAAACCGCATTGGATTTATTAGCCGAAGGTACTGGGCTTTCCAAGCAGCGTATTAAAGACGCCATGAATAAAGGCGCAGTTTGGTGGACGTTAAAAGGTAAAACCTTGCGCATGCGTCGCGCCACCAAAGTATTAAATAAAGGTTCAAAAATTCAATTTTTTTACGACGAGCAAGTACTCGCCCGTAAACCCGAAATCCCCACATTAATTTACGACGCAAACCGTTACAGCATATGGTTTAAACCTGCCGGTATGCTAGCGCAAGGTTCACAATGGGGCGACCACTGTAGCATTTTACGTTGGGTTGAAGTGAATGGCCAATATGACCCCGCATCTAAACGTGAGTGTTTTTTAGTTCATCGTTTAGATGCTGATGCCCAAGGCCTTATGATCATCGCCCACGACAGCCAAAGCGCCGCAAAATTATCACTTTTATTCCAGGGCCGCGATATCAAAAAATATTATCAGGCATGGGTAGTAGATGATTGTGAAATGCCTGAAGCAGGATTAACACTGACCTATGAACTGGATGGAAAATCTGCCATTACTCATATCAAAAAAATCGGTACCACGAATAATAAAACTTTATTAGATGTTCATATTGAAACCGGCAGAAAACATCAAATTCGCCGCCACCTCGCCAATATCGGCCACCCAATTGTGGGAGATAAATTATATGGCACCAAATCAAATTCAGGTTTGCAGTTGTTAGCGTATCGTCTGGAGTTTGTTTGCCCATTTAACAATCAGGAGTTGGTGATTGATTTGGACAATGAATTGCAGTTTGGGGTGTAATTTTTTACGGATTTATGTACGACTTCATTCAGCTCACAAAAAAATAGCGCCTCACGGCGCTATTTTTATTTCATTCAACGGCTCACAACTACTTATAACTACTCCACAACCATTCTCTACCACTTACTCAGGCCGCATATGTGGAAACAACAACACATCACGAATTGACGGTGCATTCGCAAACAACATAACCAGACGATCAATACCAATACCCTCGCCTGCTGTAGGTGGCAAACCATATTCTAATGCGCGGATAAAGTCAGCATCGTAATGCATAGCTTCATCGTCACCTTCATCTTTTTCGCGCACTTGCTGCATAAAACGTTCAGCTTGATCTTCGGCATCGTTTAGCTCTGAAAAACCATTGGCAAGTTCACGACCACCGATAAAAAACTCAAAACGGTCGGTTACTGCCGGGTTGTCATCGTTACGGCGCGCCAGTGGTGAAACTTCTATGGGATATTCAGTAATAAACGTTGGCTGATCTAATTTATGCTCAACGGTTTCTTCAAAAATCTCGATGTGAATTTTTCCAAGACCGTAAGAATCTTTAATATGAATACCTAAATCTTTAGCGACTTTAGTAGCACCCTCAATAGTACTTAATTGTTCACGAGTAATGGTAGGGTTGTACTGCAACACTGAATCCACAACCGACAAACGCGCAAAAGGCTTACCAAAATCATATTCGCTTTCTTGATATTTTAATGTGGTAGTGCCCATTACTTCGAGGCACATTTTGCGCAACATATCTTCCGTTAAATCCATCAAGTCTTTATAGTCAGCATAAGCTTGATAGAACTCCATCATCGTAAATTCTGGATTGTGACGAGTTGACACACCCTCGTTGCGGAAGTTACGATTAATTTCAAACACACGTTCAAAACCGCCAACCACTAAACGCTTTAAATATAATTCAGGCGCAATGCGCAAATACATTTCCATATCCAGCGCGTTGTGATGTGTGACAAATGGTTTAGCCGAGGCACCACCAGGAATCACATGTAGCATCGGTGTTTCTACTTCCATAAAATCGCGGCTCACCATATATTGGCGAATAAAATTAATGCACTTGGAACGCAAACGAAAAGTATCGCGCACTTCAGGGTTTACAATTAAATCTACGTAACGTTGGCGATAACGAATTTCTTGATCGTGCAAGCCGTGATATTTATCCGGCAATGGACGCAAGGCTTTGGTGAGCAATTGGTACTCTTCCAAATTCACATACAAATCACCTTTGCCGGATTTATGCAACGCGCCTTTGATACCGACTATATCGCCAATATCCCACACGCCCCACTTATCTTTAATAATTTCTTGCGTAACTTTGTCGGCATATAATTGAATGCTGCCATCGCCATCTTGCAATACTAAAAAAGGGCCGCGCTTGGCCATAATACGGCCCGCGACACTGACAATATGATTTAACGCTTCCAGCTCTTCTTTGGTTTTTTCACCAAACGCATTTTGCAGCTCAAGGCTTTTATGCTGACGTTGAAAATCATTCGGAAAGGCATTGCCTTTTTCGCGAATCGCATCGAGTTTACTGCGGCGCTCGGCAATAAGTTTATTTTCATCTTGCGCTGGTACTGGAGTGTCTTCGTTAGTCGGAGTATTAGTCATAGTCATCACTGATTAATTGCTGAATAAAAATATTTTTTCGTTATTTTTGCAAACGCAAAAAAATGGATTAAAAATTACAATCCTGCCTTCAAACTTTCCACCATAAATTGATCCAGGGCGCCATCTAATACCGCCTGACAATTACTGGTTTGCACATTAGTGCGCAAATCTTTTATACGCGAATCATCCAATACATAAGAGCGAATTTGGCTGCCCCAACCTATATCAGATTTACTGTCTTCCAGCGTTTGTTTTTCTGCATTGCGTTTTTGCATTTCGTGTTCATACATGCGAGCACGCAACATTTTATATGCCTCATCGCGATTCTGATGTTGCGAGCGTTGGTTCTGACACTGCACGACTATATTGGTTGGAATATGAGTGATACGCACCGCCGAGTCCGTTTTGTTAACGTGCTGGCCGCCCGCACCACTGGCGCGATAAGTGTCAATACGCAGATCTGATGGGTTGATATCAATTTCAAAACTATCGTCAATTTCAGGTGATACGAACACCGAGCAAAATGAAGTATGGCGACGATTACCTGAATCGAACGGTGATTTACGCACCAGGCGATGCACTCCCGTCTCTGTGCGCAACCAACCAAAAGCGTACTCACCCTCATAATGAATAGTGGCACTTTTTATACCAGCCACATCGCCTTCAGAACACTCTTCCAGCGTGGTTTTAAAGCCCCTGGCCTCGCCCCAACGTAGATACATGCGCAATACCATTTCCGCCCAATCTTGCGCTTCAGTGCCGCCAGAGCCAGATTGAATGTCGAGGTAAGCGTTGTTAGGATCCATCTCGCCAGAAAACATACGACGAAATTCTAATGCAGCAAGTTGTTTGTCCAGGCGATCAATTTCAGCTAGTACATCAGCAACACTGGCATCATCGTTCTCTTCAACGGCCATATCAAGTAACTCACGGCAGTCGCTAACGCCACCATCAAGATCATCAATCGTTTTAACAACCATTTCTAATGCCGAACGCTCGCGACCCAAAGCCTGGGCACGCTCAGGCTTTTCCCAAACATTGGCTTCGCCCAGTTCTAATTCAACTTCGTTAAGACGTTCTTTCTTTAATTCGTAGTCAAAGATACCCCCTAAGCACATTGGTGCGCTCAGTGAGATCTTTTAAAGCAATAAGTAGCGGATTAATTTCCATAATAAAGGTTGCTGCAACAGTAAAAAGTTGCGCATTCTACCTTAGCAGGAGCATAGAATTCTATTTTACGCAGGGTTTGATTTAAATAAATCCAGCTGTCGCCTAAGGCAAGAGAAGGAAGTAATGCGCAAGATGAAAACTGTTTGGAAAGTGGTGCCCGAGGCCGGAATTGAACCGGCATGACCAATGGTCGACAGATTTTAAATCTGTTGTGTCTACCGATTTCACCACTCGGGCAGAGTGCCTTTACGTTGCGAGTTAAAAAACGTAAAAGAAGCTGGAGGCGCGATCCGGAGTCGAACCGGACTGACTGGATTTGCAATCCAGAGCATAACCGCTTTGCTATCGCGCCGTTTCAGGAGCGCGCAATTTTAGCGGAGTCGTTTTAAAAATCCTAGTATTTTCTGAGACTTATGTGAAGTTTTTTGACTGAATTACAGTTTCTGGAGCTGAACATGATTAATACGTTTACTTTTTAGCCGAATCAGCCAGAAGAAATGGAGATGCCACGCGCAAATACAAGATCATTGACCAAAGAGTTAAAAATGCAGCACCCGCAAGCGCTATATAGCCCAACCAATACAAACTTTCAAAATCCATTAATAGGACAATTATTGCCAACATTTGTAACGTGGTTTTAATTTTACCAATGTAGGAAACTGCAATACTCGCTCTTTGGCCTAGCTCTGCCATCCATTCACGTAAAGCAGAAATAACAATTTCACGCCCTACAATAACTGCAGCTGCCACTACAAACCAGGCTGAGTCATGGTGAATAGAAACCAGGAGTAAGAGTGCAAAAGCAACCATTAGCTTATCTGCTACTGGATCTAGAAATGCACCGAAGGATGTTGTTTGATCATATTTACGCGCAACGTAACCATCCAACCAATCAGTGATGGCCGCAACGGTAAAAATTACTGCACAGGATAAATGTGCCCACGAAAACGGTAAATAAAAAAGCACAACAAATAACGGGATAAAAACGATCCGCAAGAGTGTTAGCTGATTAGCTAGATTCATAACCAGAGTTTCTCAACGATGAGCAAAAGACGCAGTCAATAATAGATCGCAATAATACACTATCGTTTAATCATTATGGAAAAATGAGTAAATTTCTTCTGCCAAATGCAAACTGATACCCGCAACCTTGGCAAGATCCTTTGCCCCCGCTTTTTGAATCTCTTGAATGCCACCAAAATGACGCAATAACTCGCGCCGACGCACCGCACCTACACCAGGAATATCTTCCAAGGTGGAGGTTTTACGTTTTTTATCGCGCCGTTGTTTATGACCGGTGATGGCAAAACGATGCGCTTCGTCGCGAATATGTTGAATAAGATGTAACGCTGGTGAATCATTGTTCAGCACAATTTCGCTATCTGTCGCTGCATTATAAAGTGTTTCGAACCCTGCTTTGCGCGTAGAGCCTTTGGCAACACCAATGATTAATACGTCATCAATACCCAACTCAGCAAGTGCACCAATTGCTTTTGAAAGCTGGCCTTTACCACCGTCAATTAATAAAATATCAGGCAATTTCCCTTCACCTTTTTTCAAACGCGTATAGCGACGCTCAATAGCCTGCGCCATAGCCGCATAATCATCGCCAGGCGTAATACCCTCGATATTAAAGCGGCGATAATCAGATTTGAGCGGGCCATTCGTATCAAACACTACACAAGATGCAACCGTTAATTCGCCACTGCTATGGCTGATATCAAAACATTCCATACGTTGCGGAACTTCATCTAATTGCAAAACATCTTGCAGTGCAATAAATCGATCTAACGAATTTTGTTTACTATTGAGATGGGCAATTAAATTTTGTTCAGCGGCAGTAATAGCCATTTGCAACCACTGCGCACGATGGCTGCGAACGGTGTGAGTAAGATGCACTTGTCGACCAATAGATTGTTGCAAGGCCAGCGCAAAAACGTCTGCATCCTCCAATTCATAATTAGTAATAATTTCGCGCGGAATGTCGCGCCCTTCACTAGCAAGATAAAATTGCGCAACAAATTGCGCAAGAATATCGGCGGGAGTTTCAGCGAGCCCGATATTAGGAAAGAAACTTCTACTGCCCAGAATCCGACCTTGGCGCACAAATAAAATATGCACACATACAGCATTAGGCCTGGTCACAATCGCAACTATATCAATATCACCGCTGCCCTCTTCCACCACTTGTTGCGATTGAATACTACGCAAAAAAGTAATTTGATCGCGATAATGTGCGGCTTGCTCAAATGCTAAAGCTGCAGCAGCTGCATCCATTTGATCGGCCAACTCTTTCATTAGCTCCTGGCTGCTACCGGTTAAAAACATTCGCGTATGGCGCAAATCATTGGCGTAATCTTCCTTGCTAATAAACTCAACGCAAGGCGCAGTGCAACGCTTAATTTGGTATTGCAAACAAGGGCGCGAACGATTATTAAAAACACTGTCTTCGCATTGGCGGACGCGGAAAGTTTTTTGCAAAAAATGCAAACTATCGCGTACCGCACTCACATTAGGAAATGGACCGTAATAATCACCCTGCTTTTTCTTTGCACCACGGTGAACACTAATGCGCGGGTAAGTCTCACTGCTAGACACAAAAATATAGGGGTAGGATTTATCATCGCGCAGCGAAATATTATACGGCGGACGATTAGACTTAATTAAATTTTGTTCAAGAATTAGCGCTTCCGCTTCACTCGCGGTAATAGTGACTTCAATACGACAAATGCGAGCGACCAAAGCCGCTGTTTTAGGTGAAAGCCCTGTTTTACGAAAATAACTGGCAAGCCGTGCTTTTAAATTTTTGGCTTTGCCGACGTAAAGAATATTGCCATCCATACCAAACATTTGATAAATGCCGGGCTGCTGTGAAGCATCCGCAAGAAAGCGTATTGAATCAAACTGAGGGGATAAAGGAATATCTGACATAAATAATAAACATTAAAACGGTATCAGTTCTGTACCATGGTGACTATCCTGCGTAACAGCAACTATCCTGAATAACAGTACTTATCCTGAAAGCAGTACCTGAGCTGCATTCAATGCAGTATGCATTATCGTCACACAAGATTATTAAGTGTTATACAACAGATTCAGGGTCAAGCAAATTATATTTAACCGCCAGCAGAGTTAACTCAACATCACTGTTAATATCAAGCTTTTCAAAAATACGATAACGATAACTATTAACTGTCTTCGGGCTTACACAAAAAGTGTTGGCAATATCTACTACTTTTTGCCCATTTGCGATCAACATTGCCGTTTGCAATTCACGTGGTGATAGTTTTTCAAACGGCGTTGCTTGATTGCCAGCACCTGAGAAATTCTTCAATGCCAGCTGCTGGGCAATGCTATTGCTCATGTATAAATCGCCGCGAATGACTTTATTAATAGCATTAATAATTTCTGAAAACTCAGCACCTTTGGTAACATAACCAACCGCCCCTGCTTGCATTAAACGCGTCGGGTACATGTCATCATCACAAGCAGTAACTGCAATGATTTTAATAGACGGTTTAGCTACAAGTAACTTTTTAGTGGCTTCCAAGCCACCCATGCCAGGCATTTTTACATCCATCAAGATTACATCCGGGGAAAGCGCCCGCGCTTTAATAACAGCCTCTTCCCCACTTTTAGCGTCACCTACCACGTGAAAGCCGTCAATATCGGCTAACATACGCACTATTCCCATGCGTACCAAATCGTGATCATCGACAACAAGTATCTTGGTCAAACTAGCCCCCAAGCCCTAAGGCAGGTGTTATTTTTTATTGAAAAGACGCTACTGTTGGCGCATTTATTAATTGTAACGACTGTTGAAACAAACCACCACCGGACGAATAAGCATACTATACCTTTATAGCTCATATTCTTCTGATTATTCACCATTTAACAACTAAGGCACCCTGTTTTTTAAAAAAATTGTTCTATTGTTAAGGGTAGACTCTAGGCTCAAGCTCCAGGTGAACACCAAATAGGTTAAAAACTGATTCCTGAATTTGCTGCGCCAAGGCTAAAATTACATCACCCTTGAGCTTATTTGGGTTTGTAAGCACTAAAGCTTGCTCACTGTGAACCGCAACACCACCATCGCTATAACCCTTCCATCCCGCACAGTCAATTAACCATCCAGCTGCCAATTTCACTTGTCTATTAGCCAGCGGATAAAAAACAATTGTGGGATACAATTGTTGCAGACTGAGTAATTTTATTCCGCTGATAACCGGATTTTTGAAGAAACTACCAACGTTAGGGATTTTTTGTGGGTCAGGTAATTTCCGACGACGAATCTCGCAGACCACGTCACTCACAAGAGTAGGAGAAATCTCAATTGGCGAGTATTGTGCCAAACTATTTTGCAAAGCTGGATACTGAAGCTTCAACTCCTCTTTTTTATGTAACTGAAATGTTACCGAGGTAATAATGTATTTATCTTTTAACGCACCTTTAAATACACTATCGCGATAATTAAATTGACAACTGTCTTTTGTAAAAGTAACCGATAAGCCAGATTGCACATCTATAGCGGTTAACTCGCTGAAGATATCCTGCAGTTCAACGCCATAAGCACCAATATTTTGGATGGGTGCGGCACCGACACTACCTGGAATCAAAGATAGATTCTCCAACCCCCAATAGCGATAATCCAGGCAATATTGAACAAACTCATGCCAATTTTCACCGGCAGCGGCTTTAACATAAAAAAAGTTTTCATCTTCACTAACCAGCTTTTTTCCCAGCAAATGAATATGTAATGCAAGGCCAGGAAAATCATCATGCAATACAATATTGCTGCCACCACCTAATACCAACAAGGGCAATTGCTGTTCGCGTGCAAATTTAATGGCATCCAATAATTCAGTTTCAGTTTTAACACTGACAAAAAATTGCGCTGCTACTGGTGATGCAAGCGTATTGTGGTTCTGCAGATTAAAGAAAGGCAAATAAAGCGACACAGCGATTCTCAGCGTAAAAAATTTAAATTATAGGGCATTATTTTTTCGAATATGATCTAACAATCCCTGCGCAGCATCTTCCACTAAATCTACTACCAATTCGAAATCTTTATCAGTACCATGATAAGGGTCTGGCAGTTCACGATATTTTTTTTGCAATCCAAACGTTAAAAACAAACCTAAGTAATCCGTATAATGAGCAGGCTTTAACCTTTCCAAGTCGTGCAGGTTTTCAGAATCCATCGCTACAATATAATCAAATTCCTCAAAATCATCTTTTAATACCTGGCGCGCACGCAATGTCGATAAGTCATAACCTTGCGCTTTAGCTGCGGCTACAGTACGCGCATCAGGTGCACGGCCCTCATGCCAACCTGCAGTGCCAGCGGAATCAACAGCAATGTGCTTACTCAATCCGGCATCACTTACTAACTTTAAGAAAATTCCTTCGGCCGTCGGCGAGCGACAAATATTACCCAAACACACAAATAATACTTTTACAGACATAGCGTTAACTTTCTAATAATTTTTTGATTCGCAATAGATCTTCTTCAGTATCTACGCCACCGGGGACAGCAACAAGAGCGTCAGCAATGTGAATGATTTCACCATTCCAGATAACACGTAATTGCTCTAGTGATTCAATTTTTTCTAAGGGTGCTGGTTGCCAGGTAATAAAACGATTAAGCAGAGCTACACGATAAGCATAAATCCCGATATGCCGTTGCGCTATAAAAGCATCAGGTAAATTTTGTACATTTGCATATGCAAAATGATCGCGCGCCCAGGGAATTGGTGCGCGCGAAAAATAGAGAGCTTTGCCATTTATATCTGCAACCACTTTTACAATATTTGGATTACGAAAATCATCCAAACTATGAATAGGCTCACTTAAAGTCGCCATGCTTGCGCTAGGCATTAGCGCTAAATTTGTTGCAACCTGGTTAATCACCTGTGCCGGAATTAAAGGCTCATCACCCTGTACATTAACAATTATGTTGTCATCGGCTAGTTTTAATTGGCTCACAACTTCTTGCAGACGATCAGTTCCTGACGTGTGGTTTACAGATGTCATGCATACTTTGGCGCCGAATTTTTTAGCTGCAGTTTCTATGCGCACATCATCTGTAGCAATAATTATTTCCCGCGCCGCACTTTCACACGCACGTTCATACACATGTTGAATCATCGGCTTACCAGCAATTTCTTTTAAGGGCTTTGCAGGCAACCGAGTTGAAGCATAACGTGCAGGGATTACCACCGTGAAACTCATAACTTTGTACTCTGTATTGAATCTAATTTTTGTTGGAATTTTTGCCAGAACTCTGTATCTAATTGTGCATTAACGATTAACGAATACCAGGTTGATTTTGCAAAGGGTTGACATTTCACCGCATCTTTTTCAGTCATAACAACTTGTGCATCATTTAAAAATTGGAAATCTCCAGAGGTAAACTTATGGTGATCCGCAAATGTATGTGCAGTATAAGTAAGCGATAAACTATCTAATGTGTTAAAAAAACGTTGCGGATTACCAATGCCAGCCACTGCATGAAGATTTTTTTCAAACGTTAAATCATTTAATGAAATTATGTGTTGGTTTTGCAATTGCCGCCAAGCACTCGGTTTAAGTTGCATACCAAACGAAGGGAAATTATCAACTGGCGATGAAGACGCTTGCGGATTATTGACTACCACAAGGTCAACTGTTTTTAAACGCGATATAGGTTCTCGCAGCGGACCAACAGGTAAACGACATTGATTGCCGAAAAACCGTAAACCATCTACCACCGCAATTTCAAGATCACGCGCCAAACGGTAATGCTGCAAACCGTCATCACTTAAAATAATATTACAACCTTGTGCTACTAATAGTTTTGCGGCAGCAACACGATCTGGCGCGATACAAACACTGCATTTAGTGGCATTGAAAATAAGTAATGGTTCATCACCGGATTCTTTAGCTTGCGTAGCTTCATTTAATAAATAAGGATAATGCAGTGCTTTACCACCATAACCACGGCTAACAACACCCGGAGTGTATCCGTGCTGTTGTAGATATTCCACCAACGCAATAATAAGCGGGGTTTTTCCTGTACCGCCGACAGAAATATTGCCCACGATAATGACCGGAACTGCAATTGATTGTTGCACAAAATAAATTAAATAATATTTACGTAACCAGGAGATACAGCAAAACAACCAGTTCAGTGGCAACAATCCGTAAACCCATTTCGATTTACCGTACCATGCATTTAACCAAAGATTATGCGATTCTTTCACAAGTGGCTCTGAGTGGCTGCTAGTTTTCTTATTACAACAATAAGTACAACAATAATCACAACAATTATTCTATTTCTTTTGCTTGTCAACACCTTCGGCTTGACGAGTAGTAATACTGAGTTTTACAAAGCCTAACTGCCCGGCAGCATCCATAGCTGTTACAACTGATTGATGTGGTGTCTTACCATCGGCAGTTACGAGCAAAGGCATATTTGTTTTACCTGCAGCAACTTTAGCAATGGCTGATTTTAATGTTTCTAGTTCCGAGTTGACCAGGCTTTGGCCATTGACTGAATAACTACCTTGTTGCGTAATTAAAACTTCAATTTGATTCTTAGTGTCAACTGATGGTTCACCGGTTGCTTGCGGCAATTCAACACTCAGATGAGTTTCTTTCGTAAAGGTACTCGAGAGCATAAAAAATATGAGCAAAAAAAACATCACATCGATGAGTGATATTAAATTCATGGGTTCAATTTCACGCGACTGCCGACGAAATTTCATAGAAGACTCTACCCTATTAAACTCACAGTTAGACTCATAGTTAAACTCACAGTTAAATTTATAGTTAGTTAAACTAACTTAACATCAACGTTACGATCAGTGTGTAACGCATCTACTAATTTAATCGCTTCTTCTTCCAAAATAACTGAAAGCGAATCTACTTTACGTAAAAAATATCGGTGCAATACCGTGGCCGGAATAGCCACAATTAAACCAGCTGCTGTGGTAGTCAAGGCGACCGCAATACCACCCGCTAGCACGCTCGCATTACCGGAACCCTGCTGCATAATTGCATTAAAGGTTTCAATCATGCCAATGACACTACCTAACAAACCCAGGAGTGGAGCAACGTTGGCAATAATACCCAAGATACCAATATAACGCTCCAAATCGTGAATCACTTGATTGGCAGATTCCTCGATACTGTCTTTCATCACGTTGCGGCCATGACGAGAATTACTTAACCCTGCGGCGAGAATTTTGCCGAGTGGTGAAGACTGTTTTAGTTCGCGTAACTTAGCGGCATCAACCTGATTGTTTTTTATCCACGCCCACACTTGCGCCAGCAGTGTTTTAGGTGCAATTTTAGCCGGGGTTAATGTCCAATATCGTTCAACACTGATGGCAATAACAATGATCGAACACAATATGATAGGGATCATCATAACGCCGCCAGATATTATAATTTCAAGCACCGCAATACTCCTCTTTTGTTAAACAATAGGGCCCGACCATTAATAATGTGGTCCGCTAAAACCTTGCTTTAAGTGCGGCGTACATTACCACAAGCAAAACAGAAAACCATGCTGCGTATCAATTTTTCTAATGCTGAAACAAATGCTTTGCTCACTCTGTATCAAGTTCAAACCAATAACGTCGCGAAACGTGTCGATACTCACGTAGAGAGGTTAAAACTCCAGCGTTCCAGTTGAATTCCAAGGCACCACTAAAAGCGGTGTTCAAGGGTCGGGATTTAACGGCCAGGTAACGCGTTTGAATGTCCTGGTGCGGATGCCCAAATTGATTGTGGTACCCCGCACTGTAAATCACATAGTCAGGCTGGGTTTGTACTACAAAGGCTTGAGTTGATGATGTGTGACTACCATGATGTGGCGCCAATAAAACATCTACGTGATCCAGACTATTTTGCGCCAATAAAATATTTTCCACATCCTTTTCAATATCGCCGGTTAACAAAATTTTATGGCCTTGATACTCGACC
>JAYTSJ010000020.1:0-10438 GCA_043745725.1 Gammaproteobacteria bacterium
GTTTATCGTTGTGATTCGGATGTTACTCATTCGCCGATGTTTCATCAGGTAGAAGGTTTGGTGGTCGATAAAGACATTAGTTTTGCCGACCTGAAAGGCACTATGGATCAGTTCCTTAAAACCTTCTTTGAGGCCGATGTTCCTGTACGTTTTCGCCCATCCTATTTCCCATTTACAGAGCCCTCTGCGGAGATGGATATTCAATGTACCCAATGTCGCGGTAAAGGCTGTCGTATGTGTAAGAACAGTGGCTGGCTGGAAGTCGGTGGTTGCGGCATGGTGCATCCAGAAGTATTTAAAGCGAGTGGTGTAGACCCTGAGACCTATACCGGTTTCGCTTTTGGTATGGGGGTAGAGCGCTTGGCAATGTTGCGTTATGGCGTAAACGATTTTCGCTTGTTCTTTGAGAATGATCTGCGTTTTTTAAAGCAATTTTAAGTTTTTGTAGGTTGGGCTGCAAAGCCCAACAAAGCTACACTGCAAACTAAACTTCAATAATTGTGGTAAAGATAACGGTGAAATGTTGGGCTTTGCAGCCCAACCTACGGAATGAAGAAATATGAAAGTAAGTGAATCCTGGTTGCGCGAATGGGTAAATCCTGCAATTTCTACTGACGATTTAGTCGCGCAGCTGACTATGGCTGGGCTTGAGGTTGATGCAGTTGAAAAGGTTGCGGGCGATTTTACAGGCGTTATCGTGGGTGAGATTGTTGCAATTGAACAACATCCCGATGCCGATAAGCTACGTGTTTGTCAGGTCGCTGGTTTACCTGACGGGCTAGCTCAGGTGGTATGCGGCGCAGCTAATGCGCGTACGGGAATCAAAATCCCCTTTGCAACCATTGGTGCGCTATTACCCGGTGGCTCTCAAATTATGGAAGAAAAATTGCATATCAAAAAAGCCAAACTGCGCGGTGTCGAGTCGTTCGGCATGTTGTGCGGTCAAACCGAGCTGCAAGCAGGGAGTGATGACAGTGGTTTGTGGGAATTGCCAGCAAATGCTCCAGTGGGGGCTGATATTCGCCAATATTTAAATCTGGATGACAAACTAATTGAGGTGGATTTAACGCCCAATCGCAGTGATTGCTTAAGTGTTAAGGGGCTTGCGCGTGAAGTAGGTGTACTAAATCGTGTTTCTGTTCAGTCGCCTGAAATTAATACCATTAAACCAACTATTGCTGATTCTTTTAAAGTGACGCTTAACGCAGGCGCGGCTTGTAGTCGTTATGTTGGTCGCGTGATTCGTAATATTGATATCGCCGAACCCAGCCCATTGTGGTTACAGGACAAGTTAGCACGTGCCGGATTACGCAGTATTGATGCAGTGGTCGATGTGATCAATTATGTGTTAATTGAGCTTGGTCAGCCCATGCATGCATTTGATTTGAGCAAGCTATCGGGTGCTATTAACGTGCGTTTGGCAGAGCAGGGTGAAGCCATAGTATTGCTGGATGGGCAGGAGCTAAAACTCAATGCCGATACCATGGTCATTGCTGATGCGAAGCATGCAGTCGCAGTAGCCGGAATTATGGGTGGTAAGGCCAGTGCGGTTAGTGAAACTACACGTGATTTATTCCTCGAAAGTGCATTCTTTAATCCTTTAGCCATTGCTGGTCGTGCGCGTAGCTATGGTTTACATACAGATTCGTCGCACCGCTTCGAACGTGGTGTTGATTACAATTTGCAGGTTGAGGCTATAGAGCGCGCAACGGCATTATTGTTGGATATTGTCGGTGGTGAAGCTGGCCCATTGACTCGGGTGACTAACGAGCACTTACCATCCGAGCGCCAGGTTACTTTGCGTAAAGCGCGTATTATCAGTGGTTTAAGTTTGGTAATGGCAGATGATGACGTTGTTGATATTTTGACTCGTCTTGGCTTGTTATTAATTTCGCAAAATACAGACGGCTGGACATTCACTGTCCCTAGTTATCGTTTTGATATTTCCATTGAAGCTGACCTGTTGGAAGAGCTCGCCCGAGTTTATGGCTACAATCGTCTGCCAACGCGTAGCTTGGCCACGCCTATTACCATTGGCGAGCGCCCTGAGGCTGCTTTAGCCTTATCTGCAGTGCGCAATCAATTGGTCGCACGCGGTTACCAGGAGGTAATTACTTACAGCTTTATTGAGCCTAAAATGTCTGCTCTCTTTGACCCTCGGGTTGAGCCAGTCGTCTTGCGCAATCCTATAAGCGCTGATATGGCAGCGATGCGTATGAGTCTGTTTCCAGGGTTAGTCAATGTGTTGCGCCATAATCTTAATCGTCAACAAGAGCGCGTTAGGTTGTTTGAAACGGGTTTGCGTTTCGTGCCAAACCCTACAGGCTTGCAACAAGAAGCTCATGGTTTAACGCAGGAAGCTATGCTGGCGGGTTTGTTGTACGGTAACCGCTTGCCTGAATCATGGGGGAATCAGGCTGAGCCGGCGGATTTCTTTGATCTTAAGGGTGATTTAGAATCGCTTTTGGCGGTTTCAGGTGATCAAGCCAGTTTTAGTTTTCAATCGGCTACGCATTCAGCATTACATCCAGGACAAGCTGCGGCAATTTATCGTTCTGGTGAGTTGCTGGGTTACATTGGTGCTCTACACCCAACCTTGCAGCAACAGCTAGATATACCTAAAACAGTATATCTATTTGAGTTAAAGCTAAGTGCTGTCACTAAGGCACGTATTCCAGCCTTTTCAACATTATCCAAATTTCCGGAAGTGCGGCGTGACTTGGCGCTATTGGTTGAGCGCAGCTTAGCGGTTAAAAGCTTAATTGATACGGTAACACTACATGCGGGTGAATTCCTCACAGACTTAAAGGTGTTTGATCTATATATGGGCAAAGGTATTGATCCACAAAGAAAAAGTGTTGCTTTGGGGTTGACCTTTCAGCATCCATCACGCACTCTTAACGAGGACGAAATCAATGCTTCCATTGATACTGTTATTAAATCGTTGGAGGCCAATTTTGCTGCCTCCCTCAGATAGGAATAATAACTATGGCGGATGGTGCTCTTACCAAGGCCGATTTGGCTGAAAAGTTGTATGAAGATCTCGGTTTAAACAAGCGTGAAGCAAAAGAGCTGGTAGAACTTTTCTTTGAAGAGATACGTCACGCTTTAGAAAACAACGAACAGGTAAAGTTGTCTGGATTTGGTAACTTTGATTTGCGCGATAAAAGCCAGAGACCGGGGCGTAACCCGAAAACTGGCGAAGAAATCCCTATTAGCGCGCGAAGAGTAGTTACTTTCCGCCCCGGACAAAAGCTCAAGGCCCGAGTAGAAGCTTATGTTGGAACCCAGTCATAACGACGAACTCCCGGTAATTCCTGGGAAGCGTTACTTTGCCATTGGCGAAGTCAGTGAGCTATGTGCAGTTAAACCGCACGTGCTGCGCTATTGGGAACAGGAGTTTCCGCAATTAAAGCCTGTTAAGCGGCGCGGTAATCGCCGTTATTATCAACGTCAAGATGTGATGACTATTCGTCAAATTCGCTCTCTGCTCTACGATCAAGGGTTCACCATTGGTGGTGCGCGTTTGCAAATGAGCAGCGAAGTCTCGCAATCAGATAACAATCAATTTACGCAATTAGTGACGCAAATGATTAGTGAGCTTGAACAAGTTTTAAAATTATTAAAAGCCAAGTAATTTTGGTTGCCACGGACATGATTTGTTGCAATCCCCTTTAATTACGGTATTATGCCGGTCCCTCGCGGCACTGTGTTTATTAAGTGTCGAGCATGCAATGTGTGCAAAGTCTTAACAATCGGAGCGTAGCGCAGCCAGGTAGCGCACTATACTGGGGGTGTAGGGGTCGTGGGTTCAAATCCCGCCGTTCCGACCATTTTTGTTTCACGTCAAAATCCTCATTTTCATAATAGTAAAAGCAGTTTCTGCTAGTAGTATTCCTGTTTCAAAATTTAACTATTCCAATTTATTTCCCTTAGACACTTTTGTGCATCAACAATAAAAAAGAGGTATCCCCGTGTCAAAACAATTGATGATATACGACAACATTCAACCTTTATCTGATAAGCATGCAAAGTGGTCGGTTGATGTTGAAAATTATGGATTTGTTGAGCGTTTAAATTCTGTTCCTTTATTGGCCTCTGAGATTGTTTTTGCTGCAACTGAATTTCCTATTGTTTTTTCTACTACCGCAGCCGAAAATGATTTTATACCATTAGCAGTTATGGGTCTTAAAGATAACCAGAATTTACTGTTAAGTGATGCTAAAAAAATTAGTACTCGCTATATTCCTGCATTCATTCGTCGCTATCCTTTTGTTTTGGGTGGCAGTAAAGATTCGGATGTTATGGCGTTGTGTATTGATGAAGATAGTAAGTTTTGTGTGCATGATGGCAGCAAAGGCATGCGTTTATTTGAAGATAGCGGCGAACAAAGTGCTTACTTAAAAGAAGTGCTCGAGTTTGTGCGGGATTATCAGTATCGCGCAGAAATGACTAAGGCGTTTTGTAAGTGTTTGACTGAGTTAGATCTGCTTGAGCCTATGCAAGCAAGCATCAGCTTCAAAAATAATGAAGCGGCTAATTTGAATGTGACTGGTTTTTTTGTGGTGAATCGTGAAAGGCTAAAAGCGTTGAGTGATGCCAATTTGCTGGATCTTTTTAAGAAAGATGGACTGGAATTGATTTATGCTCATTTGCAATCGCTGTCTAATTTCAATCGCTTGATTGATCTTATGTCTAAACAGCTGGAAGTCGCAAAAGCCTAAATTGTGGCGATATATTTAAAAATTAAAATGTACAACACTTGAGCCGAAATTTCTTACGAAATTTCGGCTTTTTCATTTAGGAGATTTGTTGTAGTAGCGCTAATGCTAATGAGTCAATCTTTGTCGCGCAGAAAGTTGTTTAATTTTGCGTTCGGCAGTGCTAAATGCATCGCGTACGGCAATATGAATAGATTCATGATCCTGGGTAACCGCAATAGGACTGCCCTTGATATCAATTTCGATGGAGGCGCGGAATTGTTTGCCTTTATGTTTGTGATTGTGAGGAGTATCTAGAACAACGCGGCTATAAACAATTTGATCAGTGTAGCGGTTAAGTTTTTCCAGCTTCTTAGAGATAACTTCAGTGAGTAAAGAAGAGGGATCTAAATCACGGTATACAACGTCGACAGCAGGTTTCATCATATAGCTCCTTAACATGTAGGTTTGAGGATTGACTAAATTATCACTGTTTTTTTGAATTGTGCAAATGAGTTGTACAGAGATTTGTGAAGACTTCTGACCCTCCTATGTATATTGATTGTTTGGGTGTAAATATCAAGGCGATTTCTTCTTTTCTTCATAATATTTCGAGCTTTACCATTTCTGTTAATCATTTTATCGAATAAGGAGCTGGGTTATAAAAATACGATCAAAGGTTAGTGCATGGGGACGGCGCACTAAGTTGGGAATTGGATCTAAGATCTTTACTTTTAGCTTTTGTTAAATATGACATTTTCTTTTATGTTAAAAAATAATTAATTTCATGCTTGAATTTTGTTTAAGCGACTGCATATCTGTATTGTAGTCGCTCGCATGGGGGCTGCATATAGCTAATAACTTGATTACTTTGATAAGTTAAAAACTCCTATTGCTCATCATGAGGATAATTGTATGCGTAATTTAAATTTTGCTCCATTGTACCGTTCTGCTATTGGCTTTGATCGTATGGCAAATTTGCTTGATACATTAAGCCGTTCAGAACAAAACCAACCTAGTTATCCACCCTATAATATTGAATTAACAGGTGAAGATCAGTATCGCATTACTATGGCGGTAGCAGGTTTCGACCGCACGGAAATTAATGTTGAAATACACCAAAATCAATTAACAGTTTCTGCTAATAAAACGGCAGAAAAAGACGTGCGTACTTATTTGCATCAAGGTATTGCAGCGCGAAGTTTTGAGCGCCGTTTTCAATTGGCGGACCATGTACAGGTACAATCTGCTAATTACGAGAATGGTTTGCTGCACATAGATTTGCAACAACTTATTCCAGAGGCAATGAAGCCGCGTACTATTCCTATTGGTGTTGCAGTGGGACAAGATGTATTAAAACATGCGGCTTCTGCAGCTAATACTGAAAATTTGGCGGCATAGATAATAGTTCATCTTCACTTTGTCAATTAGTAACGATTAACAAGTTCGCGCAGGGCTCTGCGCGAACTTGTTTCAGTTGTGAATAGTGATGGTTGATGTTTGTTCACGCTGTTTTTAATTTTTGACTGGTGCTGAAAAATAAAACTATCTTGATGGGGTAATTGTTAAGATGTACTAAATAGTTTAGCTCTCACTGTTGTGCGGTAAGAAATTGGTGTTGTAGCTAAATATTTTTTAAACAGCTTAGTGAAAAAGCTGGCGTCTTGATAGCCGACTTTGTCGGCAATTTCATTAATGGATAGATTGCTAGTTTTTAATAAATCTTTAGCGATATTTACACGGACTTCCTGCAAAAAATGTAAGGGCGAAATTCCAAGCGCGGTTTTAAAGCGACGATTCAATGTGCGCGTACTCATACTAAATTTTTCTGCTAATTGCGACATAATAATTTCACGATAATAATTATCTTGCAGCCAAATTTGAATTTGGGTAATTTCTTCGTCGGGATGATGGCTATGTTCCTGTTCAAAAAACCCACTGGCTTCATAGGCGCGACGGATTTCATGTGAAAAATGACGTTCTACATGATTGGCAATGTCTTTATTAAATAAGCGTTGAATAAAATGCACTGTTAAATCGGCGAGTGAGTTAACGCTGGCGGCGCAATAGAGATTTCCCGCTTGTGTAATAAAATATTGGCGCTTGAGTTGTACGAGTGGGTAATCTTTGTGAAATTGATCGAAGTAATGCCAGTGAGTTGTAGCCGCTTTGCCATCGAGCAAGCCAGCTTCTGCAAGAAAACAACAGCCAGTTCCTACTGCACAAATAAGTGCTCCATTCTGATATTCCTGCTTTAGCCAATTGAGTAACTCGCCATTTTTTTTGATAAGCGGGCGCGGGTTGCGCCATAAGCCGGGTATGTAAATGATTTGATTATCCTGCGCGTCGTTCATTTTCATATCTGGCTGCCAACGCAAGCCTGAGCGTGTTAGTACGCTTTCACCGTTCGGACTGATGGTTCGCAGATTGAGTGGAGCAGAAGCTTTGCTTGCAGAGGATACGGCACTTTGTGCTGCTATTAACATCTCCAGCGGGAGCGTAGTGCTAGTGGCGAGCATATTTTCCAGGAGTACAAAAGTGATATTAGTAGCTCTGGTGAGGTCGTTTATCATGATGAATCCTTAATTTTGGCTAAAGTACCATTTCTTATGGCTAAAGCAACAATGACTTTGCCTCCCTTAACCCATAAACTGGCAATCATTGTTGTTTATAAGGGTTTGTCTATGTCACAGCCATCTATATCGCGTTTGCCCATCATTGTTGGTTTTGGTGGATTCAATGCTGCAGGCCGAGGTTCTGGTCATCATGCTTATCGCCGCATGGTGATCGAAAGTTTGCCCATCAAAGAGCGCCAAGAGACTCTTGCTGGTCTTGCGGTAATGATGGGGTTGGTAAGATACGAAGATGGGCAATATAAAAATGAGTCTGGTCGTGATTATACGCTTGTACAAATCGAAACTGAGTTGGGTGCAGAAGTGCTAGATGGCACCTTGATCCGTCGTGTAGAAAAAACCTATTTTGATGTGGATGCGGTGCACTGGCAGAAATCTGCCACTTTAGGTGGCAGTGAGCCTATTAGTTTTGAAGTGCGCAGCCGTGAATTGCCGGAGCCAGTTCCTTCTGATTGGGCCATTGAAGATATTGATGGTGATCGCGTGCGCGTTACCCTCACTGGCGGAATTGAAGTTAAATTTAACAGTTATCGTGAGTCGCCGGTAAAGTCTGCAGGGCAATTGCCGCGTGGTTTTAATCCTGGTCTGTTGTACAAATCCCATTTCCATCCGCGCGCTATTCAGCTTGCGGTTATTGGGGCGTCAGATGCGATTCAATCAATCGGTATTGATTGGCAAACCATCATGGATGCTGTCAAGCCAGATCAAATTGGTGTTTATGCCAGTAACGTAATGAGTCAAATGGATGAGTTCGGTTTTGGGGGGCTGCTGCAGGCACGTTTGAAAGGCGGTCGAGTCAGTACTAAGCAGTGTCCGCTAGGTTTAAATACCATGCCAGCAGATTTTGTGAATGCTTATGTTTTGGGTAGCGTTGGTCATACCGGCGCCACCGTGGGTGCTTGTGCCTCTTTCCTCTACAACTTGCGGGCAGCTGTTGAGGATATTAGTAGTGGTAAATGCCGTGTAGCAGTAGTAGGTAATGCCGAAGCGCCAATTCTGCCGGAAATTATTGATGGTTATGCCACCATGGGTGCGCTGGCGAGTGAGGATAAACTCAAAAAGTTAGATGGTGTTGATGTCGCAGATCCCCGTCGTGCCAGTCGCCCATTTGGTGAAAATGCAGGTTTCACTATGGCCGAGGCTACGCAATACATAGTATTAATGGATGATGCGTTGGTTATGGAGTTGGGGGCGGATATACACGGAGCGGTGAGCGATGTCTTTATCAATGCTGATGGCTTCAAAAAATCTATTTCTGCACCTGGTCCTGGTAATTACATCACTATGGCTAAAGCGGTTGCTGCCGCGCGTGCTTTATTAGGTGATGAAGCGATTCGTGAGCGCTCTATGATTCAGGCGCATGGTTCCAGTACTCCGCAAAATCGTGTTACCGAATCACATATTTTTGATGAAATCGCCCAAGTATTTGGCATTGAGCTTTGGCCGGTATCGGCGGTCAAGGCTTACGTAGGTCACTCGCTTTCGGCCGCTAGCGGTGAGCAATTAATTGCGACCTTAGGTGTGTTTAAATACGGTTTAATTCCGGGAATAAAAACGATTGATAAAGTTGCCGATGATGTAGTTGCTGCGCGTCTGCAAATATCCATGACTGATATTGATCGTCAAAATAATCCGCTTGATGTTGCGTTTCTCAATTCCAAAGGATTTGGTGGTAACAACGCCACTGCCAGTGTTTTAGCGCCACATATTGTGGAGTCAATGTTGACGCGACGTTATGGGGCAGAATCTTTTGCGGCTTATAATCAGCTCCGGAAAAATGCTGTGAGTCAGGCAGCTGCTTACGATCATCAAGCATCCATTGGTAATTTCGCTACTATTTACCATTTTGGCGAAGGGCTTATCGATGAAAGCAAAATTACTATCACTCAAAGCCAAGTCACCTTGCCAGGTTTTGCGCAGCCGATTGATTTAACGTCTACTAATCGCTTTGCAGATATGTGCATCAAGATCTAGTCGTTTTAAGCTAATCCATGCCTATACAAACCAAACGCTTTCACTTAGAATGCTGCGCCTTTCGTACCGCTTGTGTACGAGTAAGATTTTTAACCGAGAAACCACTAGTCATGGTTCTCCTTCAGTAAATATAGGAAGAAGCCCTCAATGGTAACTATTCGTTTGTCTCGTGGTGGCTCTAAAAAGCGTCCATTTTATCATCTCACTGTAACTAACAGCCGTAGTGCCCGTAATGGTCGCTTTATTGAGCGTGTTGGTTTCTTCAATCCGGTTGCTCGTGGTCAAGAAGAGAAATTGCGTGTTGACGCAGTTCGTTTACAGTATTGGGTTGGCCAAGGCGCACAATTGAGCGATCGCGTTGCTTCATTGGTTAAAGATAGCCAAGTCGTTGCTGCTCCTATTGCTGCTTAAGAGTTTGTTGACGCCTAATGTCTGATTCATCGAATTTAGTTAATGTTGGGCGTATAACAGCTCTGTTTGGTATTAAAGGGTGGGTAAAAGTCCACTCTTACACTGAACCTCAGGAAAATCTATTTGAGTATCATCCTTGGTGGCTTAAAACTGCTCATGGTGTGAAAAAGGTAGAGATTGACGAGGCTAGGCCACACGGTGACGCTTTTGTGGCGCATATCGTAGGGATTGATGATCGCGATATTGCTGCTTTGTACACCGCAGTGGATATTGCAGTAGAGCGAGATTTATTACCTGAGCTGGATGACGGTGAATATTACTGGAGTCAGCTAGAGGGTTTGATAGTGTTTACTCAATTTTCAGGTACGCGTCAGCGCTTGGGTGTTGTAGATAAGATGCTTGAAACAGGCGCCAATGACGTATTGGTTGTATTGGCGGATGCTACCAGTATCGATCAGCGCGAACGTTTGATTCCCTATGTTCCTGAGCAATTTGTGCTTTCTGTAGATTTAGATGCAGGTGAGATACTGGTTGATTGGGATCCGGAATTTTAAAAGCATCCTGAGTTTTAACGACATTTGGAATATAAAACATGAGGGTCTGTGGAGAATAATGAACCACAAGAGTTTAGAGAGCCGTTGAAAATTGCGGTTATCTCGATTTTCCCCAACATGTTTAGTGCTATTGCTGATTTTGGTATTACCAGCCGAGCACTCAAGC
>JAYTSJ010000021.1:0-17695 GCA_043745725.1 Gammaproteobacteria bacterium
ATGGATACGGACTTGAGTCCAGTCCTGCATCAGGATTTCCGTGTCGATACCATATAGCTCTTCGAATTTTTCAGATATGTAGTAAAAACCCATTTCGCCGTTGGCGCGCCTATACCATTGAAAAATAATGGCAGGAACGCTTAAGGTGATTTGCTCCAAATGGGTTGTATACTTTTTCACTTCCTCTTGAGCTTGCATCGAGACAGTCACGTCGCGCGACACCGAAAGAAATTTGTCGATATGGCCTCGGCTATCCAAGATGGGAGTCACCATCACATCCCACCACTTGGGCGTGCCTTTAGCGGTCGGGCAAAATGCTTCAAAGTGGCCTATTTGGCCGCCGCGAGCCACTTCGAGCGCAGAGCAAATAGCGCCGTGGTTTTGATCGGGCCAAAATGACAGCCACTTTTTCCCTATCAAAGCGTCGCAGTCATCTATCTCCATCACGCACTGGCCGTTCTTGTTCATCGCCAGTAGGCAACCTTCCAGATCAATAATCTTTACGCAATCCGGACTACTTTCAAATAACTGACTGGCTAGAAAAAGCTGGCTTGCCAAGTCCGTCGAATTTGCCTGCAACTGAACTAATAGGCTGTTGCTAACCGCATCCAGCGCATCAAGATGGGTTCGCCGATGATCATCCATTTCCTGTTGCCGGGTAACATCACGCGCATAACAATAAAAACGATCATTCGAAACGATTTTGGTGTTCCATTCAATCCACCTCCAACTCCCATCAAGATGTTGATACCGGTTTCGAAAGCCCTTCGTGGGTTTTCCAGCGTATAGCGATTCGGTTTCCTGCATGGTTTTAAGACGGTCTTCAGGATGGATAAATTCCAAAAAAGGTTTCGCAGTCAACTCACTCTGGGACCATCCGAGTAAATCTGTCCAGGCTGGGCTTACGTGCAGCAGAAAGCCGTTGGCATCTGCAATCGCTAATAAATCCGGCGATAATTCAAAAAAAGTTTCTCGCTCTTCTTCGGCGCGTTTCTGCTTAGTAATGTCAACAATTTGAGATATGAAAAAATCTGGGCAACCTTGGTCATTCCGCGCGATGGAGACTGTAAGCAAAGCCCATGTAATAGAGCCTTGCTTTTGAAGATAACGTTTTTCCAAATTGTAGGAATTAATTTCACCATCTACTAAACGCCTCACCAACTCTAGATCGGTCTCCAGGTCGTCTGGGTGAGTGATATCTTGGAAACGCAGGTGCAAGAGCTCATCTTTGGGGTAGCCGACAATCTGGCATAACGCATTGTTGACCTCCAGCCAGCGGCCATCCAAACCCACCAACGCCATCCCTATGGCTGAGTCCATGAAGGCAGTGTAGAACTGATCTGAGCGGAGCGAATGGGCAGATATCATTCAGCTTTTCCTGAGAAATAATTGTTTTAATGACCGAGCATAGTCAACTGTGAGCATTGATGAGTGTAGACAGGATGCGTAACTACGCTAATAGAATCTACTTCTCCTAGTGATGAATCAACTCACACACTTCCACAGTGAGTCCTTGACGTTAAAGCCGGTAGCTTAAGAATTTGCCATTCTTGTAAGCTTTTAACAGATACACCAAGATGACATCCGAACACTAACCCTACTTTTCGGGAAATAAAAAAAACAAAACTATTTATTTTATTTGTTGAGGTTTTCGAATTTTTTTGAAAATTAAAAATAGATGTTGTTTAAAGTTAACTGAAATGCTCTTGCCACTTAGCGGCTTACCACTGACGAGCGTTAAGACATTGAGACGACTACAGGCATAAATATTTCTGATGACTTGGAAATTCTTAAATCAAATCAAAATTTTATGCTATACGCAGATTTTCGAACGGATGCAAAATATGCATTGTGATAGCGGATAGGAAAGCGGTTGTGGGAATATAGTGCAAGCTATAAATTTGCAGGAGTTCATTCCGCAGTGTCGCTAACAATATGCACTCTTAATGCAGCCGTAACTTGGCTTGTTTAAGATGATTTTTTATATCCGTATTATTAACATCTATTGTTGCTGCGCGTTCAAGAATCTCGATACCCGATTTTACATTACCTTGCTCAACTAAAATCCAGCCGTAAGTATCAAGCACTGAAATAGAGTTAGGTGCCGAGTCAAAGGCGCGCTTAGCTAAACTTAACGCTCTATCATCTTTGTGCACATAACACATCCAGGCAAGGTTGTTCAATGCAACGGTCATGTTCGGTGCTAATTCAATCGTTTTTTCATACCATTTTATCGCTGCGTTATCATCTTGCATCTGCTGTGCTTGCATGGCTTTGAACATGTTTGCCTTAGCACTTTTTGGCAAGGCTTGTACCCAGGTATCGACAAATTTTGTCAATTGATCTTGATGATTATATTTTCCAAGGTACTCAACGATTGCTAAAGCTGCTGTTTCGGTAGGTTTTGATTCCCATGATGCCTGATACAATTTAATTGCTTCGTCCGGTTTGTTTTCAGCAAGTCGAATGGCTCCCTGAAAAAACTGATGAACGTATACATTGTTTTCATTTTGTGGAAATTCGTTTAACAGTTTTTGCGCCTCCACGATTTTGTGATCCGCAATTTCTGTCTCGATCATATTCGCTAAATAATCTACATTATCGGGTGCCAATTTCGCTGCCTTTAGAAAATAGCTTCTGGCTTCTTCGAGTTTACCTGCCGAGCGGTAATCCAGGCCTTGCATTTGATAAATAGTAGCAGTAATTTTTTTTACATCCGCCGAAGCCTGGCTGCGGACCAACGCAGTTTCGATATGTTTTCCAGCGTCAGCCCATTGTTTGTTATGCGCATAAAGCTGCGCTAGCATGACCGAGGGTTGCCAGGCTGTAATATTTTTATTTTCGATATCAAGTAAAAAATTTAACGCCTGCTCTTGCTTGTTATTCAATACAATTTGACTAAACCAATGTCCATATGCCGAAATAACTGTGGGATCTATTTCTATTGCGTGCTGCCAGGCAGCGATCGCTTTGAGCGATTGCTTTTGAATTTCATAAAGTTGCGCAAGGCCTGTATATGAAAGTTGTTTTTCGGCATTGTTTGGCATTGATAACGAATGCTCAAAGGCTTTTTCCGCTGCGGAATAATTTTTTTCTTCCATGTAATACCAGCCCTCAACAAAAGGGCCGCGGGCATTGTCTGGAAATTGCGTTTTAAAAAGATCAACTTCTTGCTTTACTTTGTTGGCTTGTCCATTTGCAAAAAGTGCTTTTAAGTAGGCATCCTGAAGTACCAGATCAAGCGGCACCTCTTTATACGCTTTATTTAATTGCGCTAAAGCTTGCCCCGTTTCACCTAGCGCAATGTATCTTTTTGCAAGGGCCAATCTTATTCGCTGTTGCGCTGGGTTGAGCGCCAAACTTTTTTCAAGTACAACAGCAGCTTCTGCACTTTTATTGTCGCGATCTAAAACAGCTAAGCCATAAGTTGCTAAAATAGTTGCATTTCCCGGCTGGCTTTCCGCGGCATGTTTAAGTAACAGTAATGCATCATCGGCTTGATTTTTTCGATACTTAATCAGCGCTGCCGCCTGTATCACCGTAGGTGCCGAAGTTTCAGTATCGATAAACTCATCAAACAAGGTCGATGCTTTATCGTTTTCCCCTTTTTGAAATTCAATCATGCCCAGCAAGGTCGCCGTATTTTTATCGCGAGGGAATTGTGATCGAAGCCCTTTTAAAATTGTTTCCGCGGCAACAAAGTTACCTTGCTGGTAATATTTCATTGCGTCGTTAAATTGTTCTTGTGCTGCATTACTATCAGGATTCGCTTCAGCTAATATTTTTTGGTATGCGTAAGCTTCACTAGAGCGCCCCTGTCTAATAAGTACTTCGGTGAGCTGCGACAATACACTTGCGCGTTCAATGCTTATGATGTCGGTATTTGGTAATAGTGAAAGTGCTTTTGTCAGTTGGCTTTCTGCTTTATCAAATTCTTGCGTAGCCAGGTATGTTTCAGCCAACAATACAAGTGCCGCCGTATTTTCCGGTTTTTCTTGCAATATACTTGCAAGAATTTTTTGTGCGCTATCAATTTTTCCCGAAAATACTGAAGTACTGGCTTCAAGATATTGTCGCTCTGCTACGGAACCACCAAGGCTGGTAAATTTATCCAGCATTTTTGTATATTCTGAATCATTGCCCAAATAAAAATAGGCTAACGCAGCCATGCTTGCCTGGTGTTTTAAATCACTATTATTGTTAGCTGCTGCAGGATAACTAATGATGGTCTGAATGGCGGAATGATATTTTTTACTCGCCATGTAAGATGTGGCGAGCTCTGTTGCGAGTTCAGGCATTTTTGTGACGATATTTTCTAATAGGTGTTGAGCCGCAGTATAGGCCCCAATCTCATCATAAATTTTTGCCAGAAGTAGATACCCTGTTGGGCTTTCCGGGGCAAGCTGGATAATTTTTTTTGCTTCAAGAGTTGCAGCTTTTATTTGCCCCTGCTCTTGATAAATTGTTGTTGAGTTTACGTGACGTAATAGCTCTGCATTTTTTTCATGAGCCTTATCGCCACAGCCGAGGGCAGCGAACATCCACGTTAATACAATTAACAGAGTTAATATTCTCACAAGGCCATCCGTTTTTCTCTATGTTTTGTGCGTCAGTTTTATAATCTGATGATTGGCAATAATTGGTTAGCTGAATATCATGACTCTGCTCACGAAATATAAAACGATCATTCGGATGGTTTATTTTTCCTGGGGCAATATTAAAAGCTAGTGTTTGTTTTTTTATTGTTGTTCGTTAAAAAATTAAAATACTTCTGTGTCATTACATCAATACTATATTCTTTGGCTCGCGCAACACAACGTTTGCTACTAATGGTGTTAATTTTTGCATAGGCTAAGACGATATCCTCTGCGGTGTCGACGATAAAACCTGTAACACCGTTAATGACTGTTTCGCCGGTACCACCTTTACCAGACGTTATCACTGGAGTGCCAGCCGCCATAGCTTCAATTACCGCTAGACCAAATGGCTCAATTAGCTGCGTCATGTACACTAAGGCTTTGTATCGGCTATAGGCATCATATAGCTCTGCCGCTGAGAGTACTCCTAAATACTGAACGTTTGCATCCGAAAGAATTATTTGCGCGTATTCATCTTTATCGTGCGGACCAGCAATAACCAGTTTTATGCCTAAGCGTTTGCATGCCTCTAACGCTATATGTACACCTTTTTCTTTATAAACTGCTCCGGCATAAAAAAGTGCTTCTTCTCGTTGCCGCAAATCGGGTGCATTGTTTAAGAGAAGGTCAACACCATGCGGAATAACAACACCAGGCTTGCCAAGCGTATCTGCCAATGCTTGCGAAGGATAAATAATATTTTTTTGCATACCCGCATCAATACAATGTGCTATTTCATAAAAATTAGCTTTTAGCCAATTAAAAATGCCAAGACGTTTACGCAAAAATCGATAATGTGCGACATGGTTGAAAATAACAATATCACCGCTCACAAGATTTTTTTGCAGCTGAATGTTAATAACATTGAGATGCTCTTGCGTATTGGGTTCTCCACCTTCTTTAAAAAGTGTTGAAGGTTTTTTTAGTGTTTGAATATGCACTACACCTTGTAGTGATAATTCGCCTGGTGAGTAGCATTTCACTTTGGCGCCTAATTTAACAAATCCTTCACACAAATTAGCAATAACCAATTCAATGCCGCCGTAATTGGGTGGAGGCACTGGATTACAACTTAATGAAATAACATGAATCCAGTTTTTAGTGGCATTAAATTTTTTTTTCAACATGTATAAAATACCACCGGCATCTGTAAACAAGCTGTTACTTGTTTTTTATGGTTGATTAAATACATTAGCGTAAATTAATTAGAAATCATAACTCATGCCGGCGCCAATATAGCTCTCTGAATAAGATCCGTCACCCGTGAGCGCTTCACGTTTTTCATTATTTAAATCACACTTCACACTAAAGCTGCGATTAATTTTATACGAATATTCAATTCTAGTATTTTTGACGTCATAATCATTGCCCAAAATGGCATCAGAAAATTTATTTGTGCCATTTGAGCGCTGTACTGAAAGCGTGGACGAGTAAGAAAGTGCATAGTTATATCCAACATTCCATCCTTGTTGCCGCGATGTTTGTCCAAGATTGAGATAGCGATCATGTATTTGATATGCCCCTGCTATTAACAAACATGAATCGCACAAAACGTGAGTTTGCCAGTGTATGTCTACACGCTTCCGTTCGAAGCGATCCAAATCATGCGCACTATCAGTTCCTGACGGTTGTTTATCGTTGGGTAATTTATTTCCTCCACCAAATGATGTATCTGTGAGTTCCTGTCGCAGGTTTATTGCAACAGTTTGTACACCAGAATTGTAACCAAGTTCAAAGGCATACTTGGGGCCACGGTAATCTTTGCCAGAGTCTGGTAAAGATTCATTCAGGCCTATATGTGCGTTATAGGAAAGCTGACGGAGTTTTGCGCTGTATACAAATTCAGTAGAGCGATAGGTATAATTGGGGTCTAGCATTTCGGGCGGCGAATTAGGGAATTTTATATTTGTTTGTTGCGTAAATATTTGCATATTATCTGTGGTGGAAATGCGATGTTCAAATCCCACTGTGCCACCATCCCGACGTGAATTTTTAAAATCGTTTTCTACATAATTTACATCAATGAATTGACCTTTAACAAAAATATTATCGACGGAAGAAATTCGTGCTCTAAGGGTCGGGATGACAGAAGTTATATCCCGCTCGTCCTCATTTTCAGTTACGTTTATATCGTCCGGTTTTTTAAGGAGCATTATACGAGAATGCTCTAATAACAAATCTGCGGGCTGGCTGCTTTGCCCAATCAGCAGCGATGATTTTCCTTCTACAGTATTGCGGTCCTGCTGAGTTTTTTCTGAGTAGGTGCGTGCTTTAGCGTCATATTCTGCATTCAGTTCAAGCATTGAATTAATTAATTCGCCGCCCAAGTTCAGGTTATATTGATCTTGCCTTTCGTTAACTTGTTCTGGGGTTGATTTGTGGCCATTGTCATTTTCTTCTAAAAAAGCAGAAGCTGTTCCGTAGAATTTATCCGCGTACACATACTCGGTTACCATTAGCCCGGACACAATCCCAAGCAGCGCGCGATATTTTTTATTGGTGTTCATGAGGAATCTCTAGGGGTGCCTAACTGTTAAACACTACGCCGGCAAACTTTTCTTTGCCGACAGCATCCACTGCAGCAAGCACGTCATCAGTAACTGCTTTGCCAAAGGGAACCACTAATAACGCATGATCACAATATCTTGCCAAAATTCTCGCTTCGGTAGAATGCTGGACGGAAGGAGCATCAAGAACAATAAAACGATCGGGATAGCGTTCTTTAATTTCATTGACAAATATTTGCATGCGCTCAGAGTTAAATATTTCAGCCGCCGATTCGCTTGCTCCGCCAGATGGAATTACGCGCAACCTTTCAACTCCAGTGGGATAAATAATGCGCTCAATAGGAACCGTGTAGTCGGTAAGATATTGTGTAAGGCCTAGTTCTATTTTTGACAGTAAATATTTTTCTGCACTTGGATTGTAAGGATTGCAATCGACAAAGAGAGCAGTTTTATGTTGGTCGAGTGCAAATGTTGCAGCCAGGTTAAAACTAAAATCGTTAGAGGGGATTGCTCTTGCTACAGATGAAACAATCACGACCATATTGTCAGTTTGACTTTTTTGTAACAGTTTAATGCGTACTTCTCGATATGAATTCAGTAATTCACGTTGCCGCATTCCGGTAAAAATTATTTTTTTTTCATAAAACTCTTCCTGAGTCCATAAGGCAGGCAGCGCCATATTTTTAATTTTGCCAAGATTACGGTGATCTTTTACGGCTTTTTTTACTAATTCATGGCTGCTTTCGATGAGTGAGTCAAAATCATCGGCCATCTTGTTAAGATTATTTTCTTTACCCTTATCCATGAAATTGTCGCCTATATAATAAAGTTCTTTAGCCTTGCGTTAGCTGCCAAAAAATAGATACACCGAAATAACATAGCATTGCAGCCACTGAAACCCCAAGAATGAATAGGGTATCTTTTCTTAATAAACGCTCGCCAATGGGCGAGTTAAAGTGTGGGATAACTCCAATAAGCTCAATGTCGGGTGGTAACTGTTGTTGTAAAGTTTTTGCAGATCGTAAATGCGGATCTAAAACTACGTACATAATTAACAAGCCTATCGGAAGTAATAATCCTAATATTGGCCCCAGCATCGCAAAATGCAAAAAGTGAAAACCTGAAGGGCTGAGTGGAAATGACGCGGGCTCTTGAATGCGATAGGTAACACCTTGGCCTTCAATATCCAATGTCATTGATAACCGTGCGGCTTCCTTACGCTGTAACATTTCTTCATAGACTTTGCGCGTAACGTCATAGTCTCGCGTAAGTTCTGAAAGTTGCGCCTGATTTTCAGCGATGCGTTTCTGCCGCTCCATTTCACTAAATTGCAGCGCCTTTAATGATTCGATTCTTCGCTTTTGTGTGCGCTGCTCTAAATCTGCTACTGAGAGCTGCTTGCGCAACTCCTCATACAAGGGGTTTTGTACTTTTCCAGTATTGCCATAGTTGTCGCCGGCTACTTGTAACTTATCGATTGATTTATTAAGTTCAGCAATTTGCGATCGCAGTGAAATAATATCGGGATAGCCTTCCTCGTACGTAAATAAAAGTTGTTGTAATTGTTCTGTTAATGTTTGGCGGCGTGACTTTAATTCATCAACCACTCCTTTGGTGTGGAGATATTCGCCTTCGGTGCCAATTTGTTGTTTTATCGTATCGATACGTGCCTGAACTTCATCATTGGAGATTTTTATCGTTTCAATTTCTTCTCGCAAACTAGCGATACGGTTACCTACGGACATTTCAGTGCCATCGGTGTTCTCTGATTTAAAAACCTTCAGCTTATCTTCGGCGGACTCCAACTGCTTTTTATAAATTTGCACTTGAGAGTCTATGAAATTAAATGCGGCCACACTTTCATCGCGTTTTTTTCTGGCGGTGTCTGCAATAAATACATTGATAATAGCGTTCAGGACTTCAAATGACTGATCGGGAATTTTCGATGTGTAGCTCACCATAAAGTGATTATTATTTCGTTCTTTTTTAACCGCAACATTATTCTGAAGTTGCCTGATTATTTTGGCTTGATCCTGATCGCTCATGTTGTCATCAATCAATCCGGATTTTTTCGCAGCGGCCAACATAATTTTTTTGGTGTAAATAACTTCGCTTGCTTGTTCAGACCTATCGATTTTAGTAACTTCAGCCGTTCCCTTTAATAGCGGTTCCAGAATGTTAGTTTCATCGGCATAAAGTACTGCGCTAGTGGTGTAATGTTTTGGCCATAATAAGCCTACGCCAAGCACTAAATAGGATGTACCTAAAAATAACAAAACGCACCAAAAACGAAATCGTATAAGCTCCGCTCTGAGTGCAATCAGTATGTCGGTTAGATAACCTTTTTCCATGAAAACTCTCTTAAATCGAAACCGTTAAACGTTGATGTTCACTAAGGTATGCCGCAGCCAACATATTTTTTAGAACATACGCTCTGGCACGGTAACAATATCTGAAGGTTGCAGAGTGTAGTTAGTCGTAATCTCTCCGTTATTTAACAGATTGTCTAACTTAATTGCATAGACTTGCACTTCACCGTTAACTTTACGGTAAAGCTTGGCTTTATTAGGTGAAGCAAATTCGTTTGGGCCACCAGCCAGCAATACCAAATCCAAAACAGTCATGCCATCTCTATAGGGTAGTGATTGAGGGCTTTTTACCGCTCCGGTAATTCGCACACGACGTTGAAAGTCTGAGCTGCTTGAGTTGCCTAGAATGATGGCGACCTGTGGGCTTTTGACATAACCGGCCAAAGCGTTAGTGACATTCGCAGATAATTGCGTAGTCGTTAAATCAGCTGCAGCAATATCGCCAATTAAAGGCATCGATATTTTACCGTCGGGCCTAACTTGTACTGAACGAGATAGTTCAGGGTTGCGCCAAATATTGACTTCAATCGAATCGCCAACACCTATTCTATATTCCGCTGCTATTCCACTATTAGGTGCGGCGGGCATAGGCAACTGTTTGCTACTGCTACAGGAAGCCAGAAATAATGTTGCGATTACTATTTGAATTATCACGTTTGGACGTTTCATATTGCTGCTCTTTTTTGTGGGCCATTCACTATTATTAAAGATAGACTTTCACGCATCGCTTGACTTAGTGCACACCTTTGCCTAATAAAATAATTTCTACCGTTTGAATCATAATGAGTATATCCATTAAGAAGCTATGATTTTTGGTGTAATAAAGATCATATTGCAGCTTATTTTTTGCGTCTTCTACTGAGGCGCCATAGGGGTACTTCAGTTGCGCCCAGCCCATCATCCCAGGTTTAACTTTATGTCGAGTTTCATAAAATGGAATTTGTCGGGCAAGATCGCTGACAAATTCGGGGCGCTCTGGCCGTGGCCCCACGAAACTCATTTGCCCTGCCAGTATATTGTATAGCTGTGGTAACTCATCTAGCCGTGTGTTGCGAATAAATGCGCCTACACGAGTGACGCGGGCATCATTTTTTTGTGCCCAAATGGCTTTGCCTGCCTTTTCAGCGTCCTGACGCATACTTCTAAATTTGTAGATGCGAAAGGTTTTGCCGTTATAACCAACCCGCAACTGGTGATAGAGAACGGCGCCTGGGCTCTCTAATTTAACCGCCAGGGCTGTGAGCAACATGAAGGGCCAAAGAATAAGCAAAAATAGTGAGGCGAGGGTCATATCCAATAGTTTTTTGGTAATCCTGCCTTGCAAGGAATACTTAAAGCCATCTGAAAATAACATCCAGCTAGGCTGCAATAAACTAATGTCCACCCTGCCTAGTTCCCGCTCGTAAAAACTTAAGCTATCGCATGAAGCAATTCCAGCCAGTTTACAATCTAAAAATTGACTCAATGGAAATACATCCCCTGTGCTGCGGCGACGCTCGTCAGGTGAGATAACAATTTCTGATATTTGTGATTGCCGCACAAAAGTTAGCCAATAGCTTGGCTCTGCTAAAATTATCGCAGGATCAACCACAACTTTATCGTCAGTGCTGGGAATGCAACCAACAATTTCTACGCCTAATCCCGCCCGGCTAGGTTCAAGATCTTCGAGTAATTTTTTCGCACGTACGCCTGCGCCATAAATTACAACTCGCCTTTTTAACTTGGCAGTATCAACCGCCATGACAAATATAATGCGTGCAACAATGACCATTGCGGTTGCAATAATGACTGCCCAAAAGCCGACTTGCTGTTCAATAAATTCATTGCCGACAACCAGGTTAATCAGCATTAAACTTAAACTGCCCAACAAAAAGAAGCTTACCAATGTGCGTAGTACCATGCTGGAGAAGCCTTCGCGCACCAAGGCGGTATAAACCCCCATGGCCAATGTGCAGCAACTAAAGATGACCGAAAACAGCAGAATTGGGATCCAATTTAGATCGTGGTAATTCGCTGGCTGGTGTGGTTCTGGAGACAATTGCTGTGCGAGCCAGGCAGCCAAAGCTAACAGGGTTGCTTCTGCTATCCCGAGAAATAAATAAGGTAGATGCACATAGTGCTTATTGATACGAATATAAGACAAACCCGTTTCCTTCAAGTACTTAACTAGAGAATATAAAAGTCGTGTAGATAATACCGACTAAGTGGGCATTATAGTGAATTTTATGACAAATACTGCTCCTCCATCACAATTCTCTTTGTTGGATGAAACAGAGAAAAAATTAACATCTGTGCGTTAATTGTTACGCATTTTTTCAAATTGTTGTACCACTTGTGATAACGTAGCCGTCCTCTGGATTTACTCGTTTCTGGATTTAATTGACCACCAAGGAATCAACTCATGTTTGCCAGCAATCCAACTATTTGTATTATCGGTTTAGGTTATGTGGGCCTACCGCTCGCTGTCGAGTTCGGGAAAAAAACTAAGACTATTGGTTTTGATATTAATCAGTCGCGCATTGATGCTTTGCTGCAAGGTGTTGATCACACGCTTGAATTGAATGCTGCCGAATTAAGTGAAGCCAAATTTCTGAGTTACTGCACTAATGAGGCAGACCTCAAAAACGCTGACGTCTATATAGTTACCGTTCCTACTCCGATTAACGATGGTAATCAGCCGGATTTAACGCCCCTTGAAAAAGCTTCGGCGCTACTTGGCCGCGTTATGGGGAAAAACTCGATCGCGATTTATGAGTCCACTGTATATCCCGGCTGTACTGAAGAAGTTTGTGTGCCGATCATCGAGAAGATATCGGGCATGACATTTAATAAAGATTTCTTTGCTGGCTATAGCCCTGAGCGTATCAACCCGGGTGATAAAGAGCGCCGCGTACACAATATTATTAAAATTACTTCTGGCTCTACTCCGGAAGTTGCGGATTACGTTGATCAGCTGTACCGCAAAATTGTGGTAGTTGGTACCCATAAAGCGAGCAGTATTAAGGTTGCTGAAGCCGCCAAAGTTATTGAAAATACGCAGCGCGACATTAACATTGCACTGATCAATGAGCTCGCACTTATCTTTAATCGCTTGGGTATAGACACACTGGAAGTGCTTGAGGCTGCGGGTTCTAAATGGAATTTTTTACCCTTTCGCCCGGGTTTGGTGGGCGGGCATTGTATCAGCGTTGATCCCTATTATTTGACTTATAAAGCGCAACAAGTCGGTTACTACCCCGAAGTCATTCTTTCCGGGCGACGTGTTAACAACAGCATGGGGCCGTTCGTGGCTGATTCTGTTATCAAGATGATGACAAAACGCAAAGCCCATGTGGTGGATTCAAAAATTCTTATTATGGGTTTGACGTTTAAGGAAAACTGCCCTGATCTACGCAACACTGGCGTAGTAGATATTATTAAAGAGTTAGAAACGTACAACACTAGTGTCGATATTTATGACCCTTGGGCTGATCCAGTTGAGGCACAACATGAATATGGATTAAGTCTGATCGACCAGCCAGTGGCAGGCACCTATGACGCAATCATTATCTGTGTTGGCCACGACAAGTTCCGCCAAATGGGCGCAAAGGGTATTCGTGCCTTAGGTAAAGTCAATAATGTGTTGTTTGACGTAAAACATATTCTCGCAAAAGACGACGTAGATGCACGCCTTTAATATCCAGGATGCAGTATGAAAGTTCTAGTAACGGGTACTGCGGGCTTTATTGGTGCCGCCCTGGCCAAACGTTTGTTAGCGCGGGGCGATGAGGTTATTGGTATCGATAACCTTAACAGTTATTATGATGTGCAGCTTAAAAAAGATCGGCTCGCGCGCTTAAATTCAATTAATGGCTTTACTGATATTCGCTGTAATTTAGAAGATAAAACCGCCATCGATAATGTTTTCAAAACGTATAAACCCAACCGTGTTGTTAATTTGGCTGCTCAAGCGGGTGTGCGTTATTCCCTGCAAAACCCTCAAGCTTACATCGACTCAAATATAACAGGGTTCCTGAATATTCTTGAAGGCTGTCGGCATTTTGGTACCGAGAACCTGGTGTACGCCTCCAGCAGTTCTGTTTATGGTGCTAATACCGCAATGCCATTTTCTACGCAACATAATGTTGATCACCCCGTAAGTCTCTACGCAGCAACTAAAAAAGCCAACGAATTAATGGCGCATACCTACAGCCATCTATTTAATATTCCCACCACCGGGCTGCGTTTTTTTACCGTTTATGGTCCTTGGGGGCGCCCTGATATGTCGCCCATTATTTTCACGAGGAAAATTTTAGCGGGTGAACCTATAGATGTATTTAACTACGGCAACCATCGCCGTGATTTCACTTACATTGACGATATTGTGGAAGGCGTAATTCGGTGTCTCGATCAAATTGCGCTGGCAAATCCAGTATGGAGCGGCGATCAACCCGATCCAGCAACAGCCAAATCGCCCTATCGCCTTTACAACATTGGCAGCAATCACCCCGTTGAACTACTGCACTTCATCGAAGTTTTGGAAACCTGCCTCGGTAAAAAAGCGGTGAAAAATTTACTCCCGATGCAGCCTGGTGATGTGCCTGATACCTACGCTGAGGTAGATGCATTGATTGCAGATGTAGGTTATAAACCCAACACGTCTATTGAAGTAGGCATCGAAAACTTTGTAAAGTGGTATTACGATTACTACAAGGTATAACTAATTAAACCGGCACTAACCCGACCAACTTTTTCTGACAATAATTCTATGACAAGCCAAGCCGTTACTCACGCCATGACTGTTGATGTGGAAGATTATTTCCATGTTGCTGCCTTCAACAAAGCTATTGATCCGGCAGATTGGGATAAATGGCCATCGCGCGTAGAAGCGAATACGCACAAGTTGCTTCAACTATTTGCTGACACCAATATCAATATCACCTTTTTTATTTTGGGTTGGGTTGCCGAGCGCTATCCTGAATTGGTGAAAACCATTCGTGCGCAGGGCCATGAAATTGCCTCTCACGGTTATAGTCATCAACTTATTTATAAACAAACACCAGAGATTTTTCGCGCTGAAACTGCAAAGTCCAAACAGATATTGGAAGATTTAGGGCAGGCGCCAGTGGTCGGCTATCGCGCCGCTAGCTACTCTATTACGCGCAAATCACTGTGGGCATTAGATACATTAGCAGAGCTAGGTTTTACTTGGGATTCAAGTATTTTTCCCACCCGCCATGACAATTACGGGATTCCAGGTAGCCCGGAAGCACCTTATCGTATTATTACCACTAGTGGCGCAGCATTAACTGAATTTCCACTTACGACTGCCAAGGTGTTCGGGCAATCCATTCCTGCTGCCGGTGGTGGTTACTTTCGCCAATATCCTTATGTACTCTCGCGTTGGTTATTTGAGCGAGCCAGTCTCAACCAAACTAAACCGCAGATTTTCTATCTACATCCGTGGGAAATAGACCCTGAACAACCGCGCGTCCCCAATGCCAGCTGGTTCAGCAATTTTCGTCATTACACGAATCTCAAGCGCTGCTTGCCGCGCCTTGAGCGCATGATTGATGATTTTCAATTTGGCACTATTAGCCAAAGCCTGGGCTCTGCAACTGTCACAAAAACTCTTAGCATTCGCGATTTGGCAGCAGACATCACTCAATAATGCCACGAACTATCTACAGCCCCATGAGATATCTGCATCAACCCACATAGACGAGAAGGGCGCAGACAAGTAGAATCGCCCCCTCGTCAATTTCCAGCACCTGTAGCTCAGTTGGATAGAGTAGCGGCTTCCGAAGCCGTTGGTCACAGGTTCGACTCCTGTCAGGTGCACCATCTTCTCTCAAACCAAGTCGCGTAAGCGCAACAAGAGCAATGCTGCTGAGGCTTAACTATGCAGGTTTTTCATCACATAAATTCGTTGCGTAACGTTTTAGCCGCTGACCGCCTTGCCGGTAAGCGTATTGGCTTTGTCCCCACAATGGGTAATTTGCACGATGCACATATCGAATTGGTGAAGATAGCTCAGCGTAGTTGCGATGTGGTGGTAACCAGTATTTTTGTCAACCCGCTCCAGTTTGGCTTGAATGAAGATTGGGATAAGTATCCGCGAACACTCGCCGCCGACAGCGTTAAATTAGAGTCTGTACATTGTGATTACCTGTTTTGCCCCAATGAAAAGGAAATCTACCCCAATGGCATGTCCGAACAAACGCGTGTGATTGTGCCAACCATGACTGACGTGCTTTGCGGTGCAAGTCGGCCAGGGCACTTTGAAGGTGTAACGACAGTTGTGACCAAGTTATTTAATATTGTACAGCCGGATGAAGCTGTGTTTGGCATTAAAGACTTTCAACAGCTTGCAGTGATTCGGCGCATGGTAGAAGACTTATGCATTCCGATTAAAATAGTTGCCGGCGATATAGTGCGTGAAGCCGACGGTCTGGCAATGAGTTCGCGTAATGGCTTTATTACCGCTGATGAGCGTCCGCGTGTAGCGCAACTTAACCGCAGTTTGAATTGGATCAAACAAGAAATAGCACAAGGTCGGCGGGATTTTAGTGCGCTGATTGAAGTAGCGCGTACGCAGATTACTAGCGCTGGATTTAAGCCGGATTATGTCAGTATATGCAATAGCCGTAGCTTGGAAATGGCCGCGCATGACGATAAGGAAATCACGATTCTTGGCGCAATGTTTACACAGAGCGCCAGGTTGATTGATAATGTCTCTGTGGTGTTGGGTTAATTAAGGCCTACATCGGTTGTTGTTGAGGAAATGTTAATGCTCACCCATATGCTTAAAGCCAAATTACACATGGCTAAAGTTACCCAGGCAGAACTTTGGTACGACGGTTCCTGCGCTATTGATGCTGATTTGGTTGCCCTTGCGGGCATGCGCGAATTTGAGCAAATCGATATCTATAATGTGAGCAACGGCGAGCGTTTTCACACCTATATCATTCTCGCCGAAGCTGGTTCTGGTACCTTCTCTATGAACGGTGCTGCAGCGCGTAAAGTGCAGGTGGGCGATCGCGTCATTATTGCCACCTACGGTTATTTTCATGATGCTGAATTGATTGAGCATAAGCCAAAATTGGTTTATCTGGATGCGAGTAACAAAGTTGAGCGCACTTCAGATTCGATCGCAATACAGACGAAATGACGGAGAGAGTGACATAGGAAGTAACTAGATTGTTTAAAAAAGGCCGCTTCTGCGGCCTTTTTTAATGCTAGCGGCTGTTCTTGCAAACTAGCTGCTGCTCCTGATAACTGAAGCGACATAACAAAAAATCATACCAGTTAATGCTCTTGGGACAACGTTGTCACTGTAAATTGATTAACCGAGCTGATAAGCTAGCCGCCGATATTTTACGGATTGTTGACCCAATCATAACTTGCCAGATTTTCGTTTCACTAATAACCCGTTAGCCACAATCTGATTGCGGCAGAGAGAATAATCATGTCAGAAGTCCATCTTTATCCTGTGTCCGAAAGCTTTAAAGCCAGCGCTGCGATTGATCTTGAGCGCTATAACACCATGTATCAGCAATCTATTGCCGATCCTGATACTTTTTGGGCGGCGCAGGCGAGCGAGTTTTTAACCTGGCAAGCGCCTTGGTCGCAAGTTACTAAAAGTGATTTGCACAAGGGTGAAGTGGCGTGGTTTATCGACGGTAAGTTGAATGTCAGCGTCAATTGTATCGATCGCCATTTGCCCGCGCGCGCAGATCAAGTTGCCATTATTTGGGAGGGTGATGATCCAAGTGAAGAGCAGTTTATTACCTATCAGGAATTGCACGATGAAGTGTGCCAGTTAAGTAATGCGTTGCGTGCTCGCGGTGTGAAAAAGGGCGACCGGGTATGCATTTATATGCCCATGATTCCTGAGGCGGCTTACGCCATGCTCGCTTGTACACGCATTGGTGCGGTGCATTCAGTCGTGTTTGGTGGTTTCTCGCCGGAAGCTTTAAAAGACCGTATTTTGGATGCCGATTGCCAAGTCGTCATTACTGCCGACGAAGGTTTACGTGGTAGCAAACGTGTGCCTTTAAAAGCAAATACTGATGTTGCTCTGGCGCAATGCCCAAATGTGCATACCTGTATAGTAGTCCGCCGCACGGCTGGTTCAATTCAATGGAATGAAGCGCGTGATTTTTGGTATCACGATCTTATCGCCAAACAGAAAACCGAGTGC
>JAYTSJ010000022.1:0-5925 GCA_043745725.1 Gammaproteobacteria bacterium
AAGTACCTGAGTTATTCAGCCTGCAAAGTTTTGCTAATGTTCATCACCTTGTCAGCAGTGTCACTGGGCAACTCAAACCTCACACTCACCCATTGGAAGTTTTGGCCTCCAGCTTCCCGGGCGGCAGCATCACCGGGGCACCTAAAATTCGCGCCATGGAAATCATTGAAGAGCTCGAACCCACCCGCCGTTCACTTTATTGCGGCAGCCTTGGTTACATCAGCACTTGCGGCAATATGGATACCAACATCGCTATTCGCACCCTCGTTTGTGCGGACGATAAAATATATTGCTGGGGCGGAGGTGGCATAGTGGCAGATTCAGAATCCACGCAGGAATATCAAGAAAGTATTGCCAAGGTGAAGGTGTTGATGGATACCATTGAGCAGCAATTTGGGGAATCGATTTAAACAATATCATTGGACATTTGAATCATTGGAAATTTAAATCATTAGAAATTTAAGTAACCCGCCAATCCAGTTAAAAAGGATTGGCGGGTCTTTTTACCTAACAATAACTTTCGCTAGATAACCTATTTAACAACAGATGATGACCCTACTGGAGAAGATATAGTGCCAAAAACGACTAACTCATTCACCCTACTGTAAGTTGCTTGTGCTGCCGAACCATGAGTTATTACTCGTAATTGGCTTGTTGTCACTTGAGTTACCGGATGAGATCGATGCAACGCAGTATTGCCGCTTACTACAACTAATGGTATCCAGGTATTTGCGCTATTTAAGTATTCAATCTCGTAGCTACGTAGAGCTAAGCTTTCTAAAGTATTTGTGATGCTACTCGTTTCAAATCCTTCTGATGTGTAAAGATCAACTGTATTTATAGTTACCAGAAATTGCCATGAAAGATAAACTGTCCAACGCGGTGAACCTGAAACAGCAACTTCTTCACTAACATTCGACCAACTATGGAGACCACCAAGCGCTACACTTAAATCGCTGTCATTAATCTTCAATGGTGAATAGCCAGAAAAAGTAGAGGAAGCACTTGGGGTAGCTAAGGGCGCAATATTACCGACCAGAACTGTAATACTCGCCGAACCCGTATTACCATCACTATCCTTTACTTCGTAGGTAATAAGGTGAGTACCCTGCGTTAAAGCTGTGGTATTTATTGTGTCTCCATATCCCAAAAAACCATCGATACTTGAATTCCAGCGCAACGAAGAAATAGGCTTACCCGTTGCTATTTGCGCTGCAGTGGGAAGCAAGCCGTCTTCAACATCGGAGGCAGAACCAGAGAGACTCACTACAGCACCTAATTGCACCGAATAAGCATCACTTTGCCTGATACTGACGACGGGCGTAGCTCCACGCTTGATAACCTGCAGCGTGTAGCTATTGCTCGCCGACAAATAAATATCATCAAAAAGTTTGGTTGCCGTGATGGTTGTGGTGCCGAAGTCTAAACCAGTGACAACACCTCGCGCGTCGACGCTCGCTATCGATGAATTTGAAGACGAATAAATAATGTCACCCGTTCCAGGTGCGACCGGATTTAGCACATTCGTGTACTTCTCATTAAAATGAATAAATATAGGGCCCTGATCCGTAAATTGAATACTCTGTGGCAACACAGGCTCTACACCATTGCGGATAATAACTACACCGCTATTGGCATGAGTTGTTTCTCCGTCGATGGCAGTTACTTGCAAACTAAAACTCTCATCGCTTTCTTCAATAACATCGTTTATCAGCGCTACAGGAATTTCTTTAATAACTTCACCGGCCGCAAATACAACCTCACCAGAAGTGGTCACGTAATCTGTATTGCTTTTGGCAGAACCGTCTTGAGTCTTGTAGGAGATTGTAACTGGCGTTTCGCTAGGAGCACTCAAGCGAACCTTAAATACGGCAGTTCCACTGTTCTCATTAAAAACGCCGCCAATGACTTTAACAAAAGTAGGTACAGGCTTTATTAAAATAGACACTGTGGCCGAATTGACCCGGTCTTCACTGTCTTGCGCTGTTAAACGAAATTCCAGTTGCGTTGCGATGCTCACATCAGGCATGAGGACGACATTATCCAGCGCAAGGGGCGAAGGAATAATAACTTGCGGTCCGGTTACTTGAGTCCAGAGTGTTTTTACAATTTGCGCACCCTTTGCCGCTACCACAGTGCCACGCAAATTGAGTAACACATTGGGATCAGCAAATTGCCGTTGGCCAACCGAAACTTGAGGCAATAATTCCAGCGCCGAAGGGATTACAGGAGCTTCGCCGGTTGGGCCCGGCACGAGTACTTCACCGTTAATACTACCCGCGACTGGTGAAGGTAAAGTATTTTCGGTGGACGTGCTTGAAGCCTTACCACCGCCACAGCCTGTTAACACCAAACCCGAAAATGCCAATAGGGATGCAAGAAAAAATATACTGCAAAATGTCTGTGATGCGATAAACGCCGCCTGCATCAAGGATTTTATAAAATTAGAATTCATAACGCAGACCTGCCTGAATTTGATACGCCGAAAGATTTTTGTAACCAACCATTTGTTGGTATTGGAAAAACCCTGATACACCCGCTTTAAAAATAAACGAAGAGCCAACTGCTATTTGCGAGAAAGCTTTATCTTCACCGTCATTTTGTAGCGTAAAAGTATTGTCCGGGTCTGGATCGTAGGCGAAGTGCGATATTATAGGATCGAAACCAGCACTGACTTCACTGAGCAACGTCAGCTTCACCATGGGAATAAGTACGCCCCAGTTTTTATTGAAAACGTAAGTCGATTGCACACCAGCACCGAGGGTCAGTTGCTCTGTAGATTGTTTACCAATAATCATGGGTAAACCACCGGTGCCATTTTCTCCGTAACCATCAACATTATTTTGCAAATAGTCAAAACGCACAAAAGGAAACACCGTTAGCGCATCTTTATTCCATTCCCATTGTAATTGCGAATTCAAGAGGATTTGCGAGCCGCCAGTAGAACCACGCATGGTGTCCTTAACCAGCGTATTGCCCTCGGTATATTGCACATTGCGGATAGAATCAAACGAGGTGGCAGCATAGCCTAACTGTGTCTCGAGGGAAGAATGCTCCATGCTGTAAGAGTTAAAAACAATAAAGCTGGTGACATCACTTTTGAGGCTGCCATTCTGTGCCGAGTAATCCAAATCATTTTGGCTTAAACCAACTGCACCACCCATTACCCACTTGTTGCTCATACGATAATCGGCACCAAAGGTAAGTGTATTGCCGCCAGATTTATAACCTGACTCCAAATTGCTCACATCTCTTTTCGCCGCCTCGTGTTGCACACTGGCAAAAAAACCTAACGCTGACCAGATGGGCTCAGCATCACCCGCAGCACCTCCGGAAGGCTGATTGCGCGACGCCATACCATTTAACGTAAAACCATTATTGCCTGCCTGCACTTGGCCAATTCGTTGCGAGACTGCAGAAGTTTGTGTACGAGTAGATTCAGATGTAACACGCATCAGAGCAATGGTTTCTTCTGGTGCGATTTGTTTAAAGGCTGCGTTCGCCGCGGCTGGATCGTTCTCCGCCAGCGCATCAAGCGCATTACAACGCTCTAGCAAATTGCGGCGGCCTGCACCCAGCTCACTATCCGAGCTAGATCTTAAGCGGGTACATACCACATCCATGGCCCTAGCCAAGCTGCGATTATTTTCACCCGCCGAAGCTGCAACGAAATTACTGTTCTCTACTTTAATGGTAACAGTGGCTGTTGCGGTAAGCGCTTCTCGCGTTTGCGTTTCTTGAATGGTGTAAGTAAAGGTATCCACACCCTGAAAATTCTTATTCGGGGAATAGAAAACGCTGCCATCAGCGTTCAAGGTTATCGATGCATTGTTAGAAGAAGTCACACTTATTACAGCAAAGGCATCGCCATCCGCATCAAAATCATTAGCAATCAGATTCAGTGTGATGCTGCTATTTATGGGAATAGTACGATTATCGTTAACCGCGCTAGGTGCCGCTGCGTAAGCTGTGCCGGTAAATACGAGGGTGCCAAGCGTTACGCCGGCGATTTTCAAATATTTGTCCAAAAAATTCATGGGCTTACATTCCTTTCTCTAGGCTAGAGATAGTGACTTGGGTTAAAGTAATCCGAGAAACATAACCAGTCATTGCTTGTATGTTACAGCTTACTTACAGTGATAAATTTCCTAACTGAACTCACACACAATTAAAATCGAGCAGCTGCTGTCTTAAAACGAGTAGCTATTGCCCTAAAACAAGTAGTTACTGTCTTAAAACAAGACGGCGCATGAAAACACAAATTAAGGCCAAGTAAAAGTGATTACTTGGCACTCCACCAAGATTAAAGCTATTTAATCAACTACCGCCGGAAACTTGGCGTCACCCAACCTAAGGGCGCCTCGCAGACACCCTATCACAATTAATTGGGGCAAATAAAAGATGCTAATTCAAAACTATCAAACTGATTTAGAAACCCCAACCGGAATAATGCGTTGCTATGTGTATCACCCCAAAACTGACACCAACAACGCACCAAACAAATACCCTGCATTGCTACTCTATTCAGAAATTTTTCAACAAACATCGCCTATTCGTCGTAGCGCGCAAATTATGGCAGGGCATGGTTTTATTGTGGTTGTGCCGGAGGTATTTCATGAACTTAATCCGATCGGCACAGTGTTAGGTTATGACGATATTGGCCGTAATAAAGGCAATGCCGATAAAGTGGCAAAATTTTTAGAAGCGCACGATACCGACACCCAAGCCATGATTAATTATGTGCAAACCCTCCCCTACTATTCGGGAAAAATTGGCGCCATGGGTTTTTGCTTGGGCGGCGGCTTGGCTTTTCGTGCGGCAATTAATCCCGGCATAACTGCCACAAGCTGTTTTTATGCCACCGATATTCATTCCGGCATGACGCCATCCCAAACCGGAAATGACAGCCGCACACGCGCGCAAGAAATTCGCGGTGAATTACAAATGATATGGGGCAAGCAAGATCCGCACATTCCCGCTGAAGGCCGCGCTCTGGTTTATCAAACACTCACTGATAATAAAATAAATTTTACCTGGCATGAATTCAATGGCCAGCATGCATTTATGCGCGATGAAGGCGATAGATATGATGCCGAATTACAGTTACTCGGCTATCAAATGGCGATTAATTTTTTTAGGCGCTGCCTATATTAATTTTTTGGCGCTGCCTATATTAATAAGACACGTCATTGACCAGATACTATCTAACAATATTCATTACCAGGGATTAATCTATGAACATCGCAACTATTGTATTTGGTGCGCTGGTTTTTTTCTTTTTATGGCGCGGTTACCAAAAAGGATTTATCAAATCTATCACCCGAATTGTGAGTTGGTTGATCGCGTATCCAGCTGCGATTTATTTAACAAACCCGTTAGCAAAGCTCATCTTTAAGCACTCTTCGCTGAACGGTGTCATTGTATATTTTATTGCCGGCAGCGCGATTTTCTTAATCGTTAGCTTTGTCGTTGGGAAACTTTTAACTATTTTTTCAGACGCAATTCCTGATAATAAGCTGACTGAATCTTCCTCAAAAATTGGGGGCGCCATAGTCGGCAGCGTTATAGGGGGAATTGTGGGCTTACTCGTTGTTTACGCCATTGACCTTACCCAAAAACCAGCAACAATTGCTGTTGAAAATAATGCTCCTGAAGAATCATTGTACGTACCGGAAAATAATCACAACCAAAACACCATTAAAAACAATCAAGAAACTCCTAGTGTCGATTCCTTCATTGACACCAGCGCCAAAAAATTAGTTAGCACAGTCGCTGCTACCGCGATTGATTTAACGCTTAAGGATACAACTGCTACCAACCTGACTAAAGGGTACCTCCGGAAATTGCCGAAATCTGATAAAATAAGATGCAAGACATAGTCGAGAAAATAACAATGATTCAGCCGAGTTTTTTTGACACAGAAAA
>JAYTSJ010000023.1:0-11705 GCA_043745725.1 Gammaproteobacteria bacterium
AGTGTTTAGGCTTAACAAATGCAACTTTTTAGTCATGACAATCTTTGTGTATCTGAAAACTCCCATGCACCTCACTCATGAATTTTTACCGTGAAATAGAGTTCTCAATTTCAAATTACCCCCATTAAAATTGGCTCACAACAAGAATCATAAAATCGAACTCGCTCTACCTAAGCTCACACTAAAGTAAGAAATTGCCATCATTTAGTGACTAAACGACCCACGTGAAAAACCTAAAGTGGTTTGTTTTGTTTGCAATAAAAAAGGGGATGCAAATGCATCCCCTTTTTTAAATAGTCCTTTCTTATTGGTTAATATTTTTCACTCAACGCTATTGATGGCCAACCGCTATGGGTGAGCTCAGCATAATCGCATTAAATTTTAGTAATTTTAAACCAGTTTATATTCCAACCAGTTTGTGACGCATAGATACCGAAGTTGTAGGTACCTGCTGTGATTTGCACAGTTTGCGACACTGTTGTCCAGTTTTGCCAACCGCCTGTGGCAGGAATAGTTACCGCAGGAAATTGAATAGCATTGGTATTTAAATTCGATCCAAATTTCGCGCCTTTAACACTCGCTACACGGTAATCAATACGATAGGTGCCGGTTGTTGGAATAGTAACGCCGCCATAAACCAGCCAATCACCTGCATCGATCCAGCCAACGTCTTTTCCGCCGCCAATATCAATCGTGTTTTCTAACTGTACACCGCTCATATTGGAATAAGATTCAGCTTCAATTTGCTTGCTGAATGAAGGGGCAGATGAGCTTCTTGCGGAAGAGACGACTGAACTTTTTATCGAAGAAGCGACGGAGCTAGGCACACTGGATTTTGCTGAAGAAGCTACAGAGCTTGGTGTACTCGATTTAACCGAAGCAGCTACAGAAGATTTCACCGAAGACTTCACTGAAGAGGCTGAGCTTGAAGAGGCATGCAAAGGACCAATAACACCGGAAATCGCACCTAAAATACTGTTGGCTCCTGACGCATCCTGAGCCAGCTCCCACAACATTACGCCTGAGCCTTTTTGTAGCGCCAAGGTCGTTTTACTGCGAATGGTTGGCAAGCCGTTATAAGTGATGTAACCGCATCCAACACATGCCGTACCAATTAAATCTTTCTGTGCCGCTGCGGGACCAAACTGAGCAACAATATCACCAAAGGTATATGACTCGTTGTAGCCATTGAATCCATAACCATACACCGGCATACCTAAAACCAATTTATCTTTGGTCAAACCTCTTCCGATCCAGGTATTGATATTGGAAGCGGCGAAGTCATAGGTTGCTTGTTCAGCGCCAGCTTGACCCCAGCCTGGACCAATATTGTCGTAAGACATAATGTTAACGAAACTAAAATACGGTAACGACGATGTGGGCACCATTCCACCGTTATAGGTAGCAGTCGCCGCCGTTACCAATTTCCCAACCGGGTTAAGTGATGAAGCTAAGCCTTGAATAAAAGGTGTGTAGTTTCCATCGTTATCAATATCGGTTAATAACACGCCTTCAATATCAACATCCACACCATCCAAATTGAATGTATCTACAAAATTAATAAGGCTGTTTACTACAGTTTGACGTGTTGCTGGTTTCAACAATTCACGCCAACTGCCAGGACATCCACCACCGCCACCACCGCCTGCAATTGAAATTAATACTTTGACACCCGCTGCATGGGCTTTTTGCACGCCATAATTAATATCGCTGGCTGAGCCACCCATACAAGTAGGATTGCCACCGCTAATGACCAAGCCAGCCGCGTTAAGATTGGCAAACGCCAGGTTGATGTGGGTCAGTTTGGATAAATCAGTGCGGTCAATGATCGCAGGTATACCCTTACCGGCCGGAATGTAACCGACAACTTTTGTTTCTGCCATGGACATGGTGGGGAACAACCCTATAGCCAGTGCGCTAATTGCACTTAGCAGGGGCTTCTTAAGATTGTGAAAAGTACTCATTGAAGATCTCCAATTGTTTTTGATTTTTGATTTGTACAATACGAGAGACTATTAATTGATGCGGTGATAACGAATGTTGTCGTTGCATCAGTCAGTAGTCTTGTTGCAAGAACTTGCTATTGTTCTAAGGAGGAACAGAAATAACTCTGCTGCTCAATTCCAGGTAAAATTTAAGCTAACATTGGAAAAAATTGCGTGCAATGAGGTTTTGAAAGTCGTACCGCAACTTCCAAAAGTCATACTATTAAGAGAAACGCCAGAGTAAAAACTCTGGCGTTAATGAATTGTGCGGCTTGTGAATAAAAATTTTAAAAATAGTGGGACTTGCGTGGGACGAAAAAATAAAAATTGGGTCTCATAAGAAACGAGACCTGTATCACGCTACACTTTTATGAAAATTTTCTTTTTATATAAAAATAAACTGATCAACCAAAATAAAAGTACGTGTATCAATGCAAATGCAAGTGATGCATTCAGAGGATCCATAAATTTAGCGAGCGCCAAATACATTGCTGCATACAAATTGCCGGCTTCACCTGCCACCGGAATCAAACCATAGGCATGCGCCCAAAAAGCGGACAGTACATATATAAAAATTGGATTAGCGCCATAAATATATAAAGGTTTAGCAGCCGAGTCAAAACCTTTAACATCAATTAGCCAAATGAAAAGTGCCAATATAATCATAAAATATCCGGCGGTATAAACCACGAAAGAACTTGTCCAAAGTGATTTATTGATTGGCATCCAGATATTCCATACCAAGCCAAGCACCAGTGCTGCACAGCCAACACCCATCAACATCCATACGCTACGAAATTTATCCTGTTGCGAAGTGATGTATCGAGTAACTTCAAAACCTATCAACACATTTACGATCGATGGCAGCGTGCTTAACAATCCTTCCGGATCAAACGGAATTCCTTTACCCATCCACAAATGTTTTGGTCCTAACACATAAGCATCAAAGTGAGTTACCAAATTAGTTTGAAGGCCGTAAGTATCCGTGCCGCCACCAAGATATAACATTGCCCAATAACCCAAGAGTATGGCAACTGAAATTATATAAATAGCGGTTCGACTTGCACACAAAACTAAAACTGCTGCAATTGCATAAGCGAGTGCAATTCGCTGCAATACACCCATGATGCGGATATCAATTAATGCATTTTGCATAAGTACAGCGTTGAAGATTAATCCGATCATAAAAATGATGGCCGTGCGACGTAAAATTTTAATCCCCTGCGCATTGCTCCATTCAAAGCCAGTCTTGCTGAATGAAAAAAACATGGCTGAGCCAACAACAAAGAGAAAAAATGGAAATACTAAATCGGTAGGTGTAAATCCGTTCCAATCGGCGTGCTCCAGCGGAGCATAAATGTGCTCCCAGGATCCTGCAGTATTAACCAAAATCATCATAGCAATGGTTAACCCGCGCAATGCATCCAATGCATAGTAACGCGCAGGCTTTAAATCGTTAGTCATGGTCGCACCTTTCACATCATAAATTGTTGAATTTTTATTATCGCCATTTAAAGTGATAAACATTTTTAGAGCTCCCTTACCATTCATTTACAAAAGTACATTTACACAAGCACATTTATAAAGGTGATTTATAATTTATGGGAATTTTATAAATAGTGACTGAATAAAAAACTAACAGATCAATATCATATATTCAACGCCAAACCTAAAGTCGCACCGAATCTACCAAAGTCAGCACACGTAAAATTTCATAGCTGTTGATTTGCTACGTAAAAAATATGCAGCACTTTTATAAGGAGCAAATTTCTCCAGGAATCGGAATCATTGGGGCGGATTCTTGGCCATCCACTGGATGAATTAGTCGCCCCAGGGGTTGAATGGCGGTCGCGTTGAAATGAGGCGCCAGAATTTGCTATTGGTGCACAAAAATAGTCTAAAGTTAATAAGCATTTAGGTGCGCATTTAGCCATACACATTATTGAGCAGGCATACTTTATGAAAAAATCTGGCTGTCTATTGCTGTTGTGTATGTGCCGTTACTACGCAATAGCAATCACGGTGCTGTTTGTAACTATGTTAAGCCCTAATGCTGGCGCTGAGGCGCCAACAGGCAGCATACAATTTTTGCGTCTGCTCACTGAGCAGGGTTATTCCGTCGGTTCCGTTGAGGCTATCTATCAGGATAAACAAGGTTATATATGGTTTGGCGGGCTTGAGGGGTTAATCAGGTATGACGGCTATAATTTTGTTAGTTACCACAACGCGCCTAATAATGAGCGCAGTATTAGCAGCAATGTTGTGTGGGATATCCGCGAAGATAAGCAGGGTAAATTATGGGTCGCGACCGATGCTGGTCTAAACCAGTTTGCGCGCGATACAGAAGATTTTACTCGTTTTCAGCACGACGCTAAAAATCCTAATACTATTTGCAGCGATGCAACCCGCAGTATTGCAGAAGATGCCGAGGGTAACTTATGGATTGCAACTTTTGCCGGCTTGGCAAAACTAGACTCCAGCCGAACCCATATCAGTAATTTTTATACGGAGCCGAACAACTCCAACTCGTTATCCAGCAACGAATTGCGTAGAGTTTTTGTAGATTCTGCGGGCCTGCTCTGGATTGGTCATAACACGGCAGGGTTAAATCGCTTTGATCCCAAATCTAATCAATTTAAGCGTTATCCCTATGAAGTTAATGCTAGTGTCGGTCACGTAATTAATAGTACGGGCACCAGCCATAGTGCGATTGTCAGCATTTATCAAGATAAAGAAGGAGACTTATGGTTAGGTACAGATGGCGGGGGATTAAATCGCTTCAATGAAGCCAGTAATCAATTCGAACATTTTTTGGCAGACCCGGATAATCCTAAGGCGTTGAGCCACAAGACGGTGACGGCCATTGCCGAAAATGAACAAGGCTTGTGGTTGGCAACAGAAGGCGGGCTAAACCTATTTAATCGCAAGACCCGTGAATTTAGTCGCTATGTTCACAGCCCATCAGATAAATCGAGCTTGGCTAGCAGTGTTATTAGAAGTTTGTTGATTGATGCGAATCACGATCTTTGGGTCGGAAACTTTCCTGCTGGCGTCAACTTTTTAGATACTTCTAACCTAGCTTTTAAAACCTATCGCAGCGACCCTAATAACCCTAACAGTTTAAATCAAGCCTCAGTGTTAGCACTGGAGGAAGATGAAAATGAAGTGCTTTGGCTTGGCACCGATGGCGGAGGCCTCAATAGTTTTGATCATGAAAAAAATCTTTATACACATTACCCGCACAATGCCAAAGATCCATTTTCCATTAGTGCTGGAGCAGTGCTCAATGTTAAGCGTGATATTGACGGCAGTTTTTGGTTGGGCACCTGGCGCGGTGGGCTCAATCATTTTGATCCTAAAACGGGTCACGTAAAAGTCTATACCACTGATCCAAAAAATCCGGGTGCAATCACGAGTGAAAATGTGTGGTCGGTGTACATCGATAGAGAGCAAAGGCTTTGGCTTGCCACTATTGGTGGAGGATTAAATAAGCTTGATCGTAAAACGCAAACGTTTAGTAACTATCATCACCAATTTCCATCAGGTACACCGTTTGATGTTGTCTGGTCGATATTTCAAGATCATTCAGGTCAATTGTGGTTGGGTACTGGCGAAGGTTTAGCGCGCTATGTTCCTGAAGCTGACCACTTTGAATTTTATAAGCATGATGCGGCTGACCCGGATAGTTTAAGTTTTAATGTCATTTTAGATATGGCAGAAGATAAAAATAGAAATTTATGGTTAGCTACTCGCGGCGGTGGCTTAAATATGTTTAATCAAACAACCGGAAAATTTACCAAAATAACCACAAAAGATGGCTTGGCAAGTGATGTTATTAATTCACTGAAAATCGACAATAGCGGTAATCTTTGGTTGGGCTTACCCAATGGTTTGTCCCGCTTTAATCCTGTCACCCGCGAAATTACTCTTTACACCGAAAAAAATGGTCTGCAAGGTAATCAATTTAATATGGGCTCTGCCTTAAAAACCAGAAAAGGTGACATGGTGTTTGGTGGTACTACAGGGTTTACCGTATTTAATCCTGCTGATATTAAACCTAATCAATATATTCCTCCTGTTGCAATTGTCGATTTCCAAATTTTTAATCGTCCCGTTAGTTTAGGTGTTGAAGGCTCACCCTTAGCAAAAGTTATTTCGCAAACAGATGCCATCACCCTACATTATGATCAATCCGTTTTTTCATTTTCTTTTGTCGCCATGAGTTATCGCGATGTAGACAAAAATAAATTTGCTTACATGATGGAAGGTTTTGAGCGTGACTGGAACTATGTCGGTGGTAATAGGCGCAATGCGACTTACACCAACCTTAACCCTGGCACCTATGTGTTTAGAGTTAAAGCAACTAACAATCAAGGTGTGTGGAATGAAAAAGGCCGGAGCATTATCTTACACATTTTACCGCCGCCGTGGAAAACCTGGTGGGCTTACACGATTTATGCGTTGTTAATTGTTGGGGCACTTTTTCTCTTTGTGCGTTCACAACATAAAAAAGTATTGGATGAGCGCAGCCTTAATATACGACTGCAACAATTGGATAAATTAAAAGATGAATTTCTAGCAAATACGTCGCATGAATTGCGCACACCACTAAATGGTATTATTGGTTTGGCAGAATCCTTAGTGGATGGTGTTGGTGGTATTCAAACAGAAACCAGCAAAACGAATTTGGAAATGATTATATCCAGTGGGCAGCGCTTGGAACGATTAGTGAATGAAATTTTAGATTTTTCAAAACTGAAAGAGCACAGCCTTACACTTTATCAGAAAGCCCTGGATTTACATGCGTTAACACATGTGGTCTCGGCTTTGTTGCAACCTGGTATGGCTGCTAAAAATTTACAATTCAATAACGCCATTAGTAAAACAGTGCCACTCGTTTATGCGGATGAAGATCGTGTACAACAAATTCTTCATAACCTAATAGGCAATGCCATTAAATTTACGAGTGAGGGCACTATTAGTATTTCCGCTGAAGTCGTTAATAACCAGCTGGAGATTTGTGTGAGTGATACTGGCATAGGTATTTCAGAAGAGCAGCTGCCTTATGTGTTTGATTCTTTTCATCAAGTGGAGGGAAGCGCTGGCCGGCATTATGCAGGTACCGGTTTAGGTTTGGCGGTAACAAAACAATTAGTTGAGTTGCACGGCGGTAAAATTTATGCGAAATCTACCCTTAAACAGGGAACGAAATTATTTTTTACTTTGCCGTTGCTTAGCGCGAATGATTCAACACAGATTTTACATAAAAGTGAAGAGGCTCGTATTTCACGTGTTAGCGCTAAATTTAAAACGATTGAGAAGAGTGATAATAATGAAATAATTTCTGAATCTGCCGCTAAGCAACAACAAAAAAATCATCAGGAAGAAGAGCTGGCGAAGAAAAGGCACGAGCATTTCCATATTTTAGTGGTGGATGATGAGCCTGTTAATCGCCAGGTATTAATCAATCATTTGTCGCTGCAACGGTATAGGGTCACCTCTGCTAATGGTGGTAAAGAGGCGTTGGAAATTATCAACAAAGAAAAAATTGATTTGGTTTTATTAGATATCATGATGCCCAGTATGTCGGGTTATGAAGTTTGTAAAGAAATGCGCGAGACATTTTCGTCGCATGAATTACCTATTATTTTTCTAACGGCAAAAACCCAAATCAATGACCTTGTTACTGGCTTTGCGCAGGGTGCGAATGATTTCCTCACCAAACCCATTAGTCGCGATGAATTAATAGCGAGAGTGAAAACGCATTTAGAGCTGCTGGAAATTACCCGCGAGCTTGAGAAAAAAGTACAGGAACGAACTGCCGAGCTAGAAACAAAGCATCATCAATTAGAAGAAGCTTATGTGCAGCTCGAGGCTATTAGTCTTTCAGATCCGCTAACTGGGCTGAGTAATCGTCGCTATTTGCAAAAACTTATCCCAATAGATATTGCGAAAATATTGCGCGCGCATAACGAAAAAATGTATAAAAATGCAGAAAAAACGGTTACTGATTTGACTTTTTATGTGTTGGATGTGGATTTTTTCAAGCTGGTGAATGATCATTATGGTCACCTGGCAGGCGATCAATTATTAATTCAATTGTCAGATTTGCTGATGACAATATGCCGCGAATCAGATTCAGTCGTACGCTGGGGCGGTGAAGAGTTTTTAGTTGTTAGCCGCGATAGTAGCCGCAATGAAGCGCCACTAATGGCGGAGCGAATTCGCCAAGCGGTTGCCAGCTGTCAATTTGTATTGCCTGATGGCAGCATCTTACATAAAACCTGTTCCATTGGTTTTGCTTGTTATCCTTTTATTGAAGATCAGCCAACAGTTCTGTCGTGGGAGCAAGTGATTGATACTGCAGATCGCGCACTCTATGCCGCCAAAAAATCAGGCCGCAATCAATGTGTGGGCCTTACCTTTAATGCAGCAACACCGCATGAGCTGCTTCATCAGCGTATTAATGAAGATTTGGTTAAGTTAATCGAAGAGAAAAAAATAGAGGTAATAGCCAACAACAAGGCCACGTTGGTGTGGGTGTGATAAGTCGTAGTCTTAAATTTTTTGCGTCGAATTATTTATTTTTTTCGCACTAAAGTTTGCGAGAATTTCTCGCAAACTTTAGTGAATAGGCTTAGTAATTAATTACAGCTTGGTAAATTTTATCCAATTAATATTCCAGCCACCTGTTGGCGCAAATACACCTACCGCATAAGTCCCGGCAGTTATTGAAACTGTGTGGGAAATTGTCATCCATGTTTGCCAGCCGCCAGTTGCGGGTATAGTTAATTGCCCCAGCTGAATAGCACCTGCATTTAAATCGAGCGATAGCGTTGCACCGCTTGGGCTTGCTACACGATATTCCACCTTGTAATTACCAGTGGTTGGGAAATTAATATTCGCATAGGCCATCCAATCATTCGCATCTATCCAGCCAACGTTTTGTCCGCCGCCGGTATCCGCGGTTGTTTCAAGTTGAACGCCATTCATCGATGTATACGATTCTGCTTCAATTTGTTTGATAAATGCTGGTGCAGAAGAGCTTGATGATGAGCTGGATTTGATAGAACTTGAAGACGATTTGCTGCTCGAGCTTGAAGTTACGCTGCCGGTTAAATCGTTAGTGAATAATTCCAATTCAGCTAACTGAAATAATGTTCCACTATTTTGCACTATGTTCAGACGATGGATTTTATAAGCAGTGGTATTGCCAATACTGAAGCGACGTTTTTGATAGCGATTTGGAAAGTCCTCTCCTGATCTAGTATCAAGTGATGTCCAATTTGTACCGTCGTTTGAACCTTCCAACGTCCAACTTAAAGGATCGCGCTCAGCTGCATCGTTTGCAGAAGTAATCGTATATTCATTCACGACGTAAGCTGTATTGGTTTGATATTGCACCCAACCGCCTGCGCCATTCACGCCAAGATATTTTGTGGCTGGATCATTATCAATAATTTTGTCGACACTTTCTGCGGTGGTATTTGGAAATTGCGCGGTGATGGTGCCACCGAGATCAGTGATATCCATGCTCGATACAATCATTGATGAAACTCTGTCATTCCAGTCGCCGCCAATCCAGCCAGTGTTTGCCGTTAATTTAATGCTAGCGCCAGTGAAATTATCGCCATCAAATAAAGTGACTTGCATGCCCGGAGGAATTACTAATGAAGTGACATCATTATCTTTTGCTCCGCGCGCGATCATCTGTGCTGTGGTGTATTGACCCACACTAAAACGTGCGCCGTAGCCGCCGTAAGTTATATCTTGATACACGATAACTTGATCAATGGATGTTGCTGCTTCCAACAACATTATCCCGCTAAGCTCAGTAGAGTACTCAAGCACTGTGCCTGCGGCCGGTGCTGAGTTCCACACAGGGCCAATAAAATTATCTGAGCGATAACCTGACTTCAACATAATTTCGGCAGTGTATTTAATAATGTCTGCGTAGCGTTTGCGAGTTTCGATGGGTAATGCACCTTCGCGAGCAAGCGCGGCGAAAGAGCGCAAGAAAATTCCTTTAAACAAGCCGCCATCACCTTGACCACCTTCATTGGTATATAAGACACCATTCACTACGCGTTGCGACATGACATATTCAGCCGCTTTTACCGCATCATTTAAATAAGTTTGATCGCCGGTAATATTAAATAATTCCAAACTTGCGGCGAGATACATGCCGACGTTGTAAGAAAATACCCAGCCTGGATTGTTGTTTACAACATTGGTGCCAGCATCCCACGAATCGTAAACGCCGCCATCAGGTGCAACCAGTTTTGCTTTCACGTAGGCATGAATTTCTTTTGCATATTGTAACTGCAGTGCATTACCGCTGATGCGATAAAGTTGCGCACCAATGTAAGCCGCCGGTGAATTTGAAATGGCATTTTTACAAGTTGGATGGCAGCTTTTATTCCAGGAGATTGCATTTAAATATTGCGTGCTTCTGCCGGTGAGAATATCTGTCCACAGTACATTCGCAACATCGAGATATTCACCATCGCCAGTAGCCTTGTAAGCTTTGATACTGGCGAGTGCCATCCACTCCATATCATCATAGTAGTCATTGAGGTAACCGCCGTGAGTATCGCGAATACCGTGGAGCAACGTTTTCATGCGATTTTTATAAGTATCGCTACGCGTTCTGATATAGCCTTCTGTGAGTGTATCCAAACCATTTGCATTCCACCAAAAGTCAAAACCGGAATCGGGAAAGTGCGTGTAGTAAATTCCGTTGCCGGAAATATAAGTATTGTGTGTATTTTGCTGAAGTTGTTCAGCGGCGTTGCCATAAATATTGACTTGAGCGATGGCACTTAGGCTGGTTGCGAGCAAGCAGCCGGCGATTGTTTTTTTAAATATATTGAGCGCATTCATCATTATTATTGCCTCATGAAATGTAAGGTGAAGTTTGACTTAAAAGTCGATCAGAGTAAAAGTCGAGATTGAATCAACGGGGTCAAGCATATACGTGGAGCGCATCTTTTTCTGAGACGGCTCCACATAATTTGATTACAACTTGGTAAATCTAATCCAGTTAATGTTCCAGCCACCTTGAGGAGCGAACACACCTAAAGAATAGGTGCCTGCGGTAATCGATACGGTATTGGAAATTGTTGCCCAGGTTTGCCAGCCACCGGTTGCCGGAATTGCTACTTGACCGAGTTGCATGCTACCGGCATTTAAATCGAGCGACAGTGTCGCACCGCCCACACTGGCGACACGGTACTCCACTTTGTAGTCCCCACTACTTGGAAACGTAATATTGGCATAAGCCATCCAGTCATTTGCATCAATCCATCCAACATTTTGTCCTCCACCTGCATCAGCTGTTGCTTCCAATTGCACACCATTCATTGATGTGTAACTTTCCGCTTCAATTAATTTTGTAAAAGGTGCGACCGTACCAACCCATCCTGTATCAACTGACCAGCGGCTGTCATTGTCATAACCTGCACCGGTACTCCATGCCTCACCGCCGCGGCCATCTGCAATCCAGACTTCAGCATTGAAGTGACGCAAGAAGCGGCTGGGATAACTTAACGCAGCAAATCGTATGCCTCCACTCGCGCTGGATTGCGCACAAAAAGTCGCATCTTGACGGAAGACATCTGTATTGTCAGAAGCATCTCGGCGCACACGTGAATATGCATGACGCAAATATTGTCCGGGGAAATTATTGGATTCAAACGAATAACAGCTTGCATCGGCAAG
>JAYTSJ010000024.1:0-11275 GCA_043745725.1 Gammaproteobacteria bacterium
TTCGCGAATTTCGCGTTGTAAGTTTTCCGCAAGGGTAGTGTCATTAATTGGCTGGCCTTGATTGTCTACAATAAAGAAAATATCTTCAACCCTTTCACCGAGCGTAGCAATTTTGGCGTTGAGCAATTTAATATCAAATTGCATAAATATACGGCCAATACCGGCTAGTAAGCCTGGGCGATCAGGGCTAATAACTTCCAATACGCTACAGCCGCGGGCAAGGTCGGTACTCAGCGATGTACGGGTAGGCATGGAAAAATATTTTAAGCGGCGCGGTGTACGGCGGCGCACCACTTCGGAGTAATTATCAACTAAACCTAATTCTTCTTGTAGTGCATGCTGAATTTTTTTCAGTAGAGTTGCATCGTCGCCGAGTGGCTGGCCGTCCTGGTTGAGCACAAAAAACGTACCAACGGTGTGGCCAGATTTTGAGCTGTAAATTTTAGCATCTTGAATGCTTAAATTTTGGTTATCGAGTGCGGATACTGCAGCGACAAAAACATGCTTTTGATTTTTGCTGCGAATAAAAATTTGTGTTGCACCGGCCAATTCTTTACTGTTAGTTTTTTTAATCAACACTAGTGACGAGTCATTGGGATGAGCAGCCATGGCTTTGGTATGCCAAACGATATCGGTAAAATTTTCGCGGAGAAAATAATCTTCACCCATATCGCCCCAAACTTTTAAGACTTTCTCGGAACTCAATCCTTTGGATTCTAATTTGCGAATAGCGGCTTGCTGAGTTTCGTCAATCAGTTCTTGTTTGTCGATATTTTTTTCCAAGCCGCGGCGTAGCGCGCGTTTGGTTTCTAAATACAGTTGGCGCATTAAGCTGGCGCGCCAGGTATTCCACAGCTCTTTATTAGTGCCGTTAATGTCGGCCACGGTTAGACAATATAAATAATCAAGATGTATTTGATCGCCAACGGCAAGCGCGAAATTACGAATGACCTCGGGATCGGACAAATCTTGTTTTTGCGATACGGATGACATTAACAAATGTTTTTCAACCAGCCAACATACAAGCCGTGTTTCACGCGGTGAAACATCATGACGGCGACAAAATATCTCAGCGTCTACTGCGCCGAGTGTGGAATGATCACCACCTCGACCTTTTCCTATGTCGTGATATAGCCCTGCCATAATGAGCAAATCAAATTTTGGTAGCCGCGTCATAATATGCGCGGCTATAGGAAAGTCTGTTTTGGCGCTGGGCAATAAAAAATTACACATGTTTTGCACCACTTTTAATGTGTGTGCATCTACCGTGTATATATGAAATAAATCGTGTTGCATTTGACCGGTAACTTGATCAAATTCCGGCAAATATAAGCCTAAAACACCATAGCGCAACATGCGTTTTAATTGCTCTAGCAGACCGCCAGGGTATTGTAATAATTTTATAAATAGCTGGGTATTTTTAGGGTTGTGACGATAGCTCTCATCAATTAAATAACGGCTTTCGCGCATTAACCGAATAGTGGACGCGCGCACGCCAAGAATATGTGGGTTTTGTGCCATGAGCACAAACATTTCCAGTAATGCAGATGGATATTCGGCAAATACATAAGTATGAGTAACTTCAATAAAATTATCTCGTAGTTGAAAACGTTCATTGAGCGATACTACATTTTTGCATTTTCCTTTTTGCAAAATAGCTTCCGATAAAAATTGTAGCAACACATCGTTTAATTCGCGCAATGATAATACGGTGCGATAATAGGTATGCATAAATTGTTCGACGGCAAGCGAGCCTTGCATGTCGGTGAAGCCAAACAGGGTGGCAAGTTCACGTTGGTAATCAAACATCAAGCGCTCTTCTGCGCGTTTGGCAACCATGTGCAAACCGTAGCGTATGCGCCATAAATATTCTTCACCGCTATACAACAGAGAAAATTCCTCTTCGGTAAAGAAACCTTTACCTTCGAGTTGTTTTAAGGTGCGTACTTGAAAGTAGCGTTTGGCTACCCAACTAATAGTTTGAATATCGCGTAGGCCGCCGGGTGCATTTTTAATATTGGGTTCAAGGTTGTATTCGGTATCATTGTATTTTTTATGACGGGCAATTTGCTCATCCCATTTTGCACGAAAAAAAGTATCTGCGGGCCACATATGGTTGGGCAATGATTGTTGCAATAATTCATGGCGCAATGATTCGTCGCCAACTAAGGTGCGTGATTCCATTATATTGGTGGCAACCGTGATGTCGCTGCGCGCCAAATCCAAACATTGTTTTACAGTGCGCACACTACTGCCTATTTCGAGGCGAATATCCCATAAAAATGTGAGAAATTTTTCAATATTGTTTTGGCAGCTGTCAAGCACCTCGGGGCGATGCAGAATTAAAATATCAATATCTGACGCCGGGTGTAATTCACCGCGTCCGTAACCACCCACAGCTTCGAGACTGATGCTGCCGGGCCATTCAAATTGAAACCAAGCGTAATGCAACATGCAATCAATAAATAATGCGCGCTCATAAATCAAAGTGCGAATTTCTTCGCCTTCCATAAAGCGACAATTAAATTGGGTGTTGGCGGCGTTGATAGCATCTTTAAAAACGGTTATGGGTGATTTTTCGGTTAATGCGCGGCGAAAGCGACTTTGGTCGAAGAAAAATAAAGGCCTTTCGAAATAAGGCATCGCTAATGTCGACATAGATTCATTATTCCGCTGGGCTATTTTTAACGTACGAATAGATTGCGCTGGGCAGTGGGTGAGAACTAATTAAAATTTTTCGTTGCTGCGTGCAGTTAACACTTCTACGCCATTTTTAGTGACTGCCATGGTGTGTTCCCATTGTGCAGAAAGGCGGCCATCTTTGGTTTCTACTGTCCAGCCATCACTTTTTAATTTGGTGTGTGGTTTGCCCGCATTAATCATGGGCTCTATGGTGAAGACCATACCTTCTTTTAGCTCCATGCCTGTACCGGGCCGACCGTAGTGCAATATTTGCGGATCCTCATGAAATACTGTGCCAATACCGTGGCCGCAATATTCGCGTACGACTGAATAATAATTGGCTTCAGCGTGTTGCTGAATAACACTGCCGATATCGCCGAGTGTGCAGCCCGGCTTTACTAATTGAATGGCTTTATACATGCATTCCTGAGTAACAGTTACCAAGCGTTCGGCGTGTGCTGTGGGTGTGCCGACAAAATACATAGCGCTGGTGTCGCCGTGATAACCCTCATAGATAACCGTGACATCGATATTCACAATATCACCATTTTTAAGGGCTTTTTTGTCCGAAGGAATACCGTGACACACAACTTGATTGACTGAGGTGCAAATAGATTTGGGGAATCCGCGATAGCCAAGGCAAGCAGGAATAGCTTTTTGCACATTGACTATATGGTCATGGCATAACTTATCCAGTTCGGCGGTGGTAACGCCTGCTTGCACATGCGGGCCAATCATTTCCAGCACTTCGGCAGCCATTCGGCCAGCAATACGCATTTTTTCGATTTCAGCAGGGGTTTTGATAGTGACGGACATGACTCTAGCGCGCTCTTAACTGTGTGAGTGATGCAGCATTCTAAACGATTCATGCCCTGTTTGACTAAGGTTCTCATGCCCTGTTTGGTTAGGCTTCGCGCGAATATTGATTTCTTATTTGTGTTAGATAAATCATGAACCAATATTGGCATTTGGATCGTCTTTTTTGAGTGTAAATTAATCGGAAAAGAAGGAAAAGGTTTAACCTGGGCGTATTCTGTGATATAAAGCGCGCCTCTTTTTTGGCATCTGTGCCTTGAAAGAGGTGAAAACCTTAAGTTATTTAATAGCTTTACTAACGTCACATAATTTTTATTAACGTCACACATATGCCGACACGCAAAACCTGGGTGCCTCAAAGCGCAAGCTGACAGGTTGGTGAGCGGGGTGTATGGAGGCCTAACCCAACAATAGGAATATTACTATGCCATCTGTAAGCATGCGCGAAATGTTATCTGCCGGTGTCCACTTTGGTCACCAAACCCGTTACTGGAACCCCAAGATGGCTCGTTACATCTTCGGTGCCCGCAACAAGATTCATATTATTAACCTTGAGCACACTGTGCCTGCCTTTAACCAAGCTTTAGACCTGGTTACCCTAATGGCATCGCAAAAGAAAAAAGTGTTGTTTGTAGGCACCAAGCGCGCTGCGCAAAAAATTATTAAAGAGCAAGCCGAACGCGCTGGCCAACCGTTTGTTAGCCACCGTTGGTTAGGTGGTATGTTGACCAACTACAAAACCATTCGTGCTTCTATTCGTCGTTTGTCTGAGCTGACTGCACAAAGCCAGGATGGTACTTTTACCAAGCTGACCAAAAAAGAAGCCCTGATGCGCACTCGCGATATGGAAAAACTTGAGCGTTCAATTGGCGGTATCAAAAACATCAATGGTTTGCCAGATGCATTGTTCATTGTTGACGTAGATCACGAGCGTATTGCTATTCAAGAAGCCAACAAGTTAGGTATTCCTGTTATCGGTATCGTTGATACCAACAGCAACCCTGAAGGTGTTGATTATGTAATTCCAGGTAACGATGACGCGATTCGCGCTATCAAGCTTTATGTTTCTGCTATTGCTGATGCTTGTTTAGAAGGTGCTAAATCAGTATCTGCTGTACCTAATAAAGACGAGTATGTGGCTGCTGCTGAAAGTGCTGCTGAGTAATTAAATGGCTATAAAACTTATGTAGTCTGTTGACTGCCAAGTTTACGAAAAGGGGGCTTGGCCCCCTTTTTCAAATCAGCCTTTTTCAAACCAAAATTTGAACACATATTGAGGACAAAACCATGACAGCTGTTTCTGCAACTATGGTAAAAGAACTGCGTGACCGTACTGCTTTGGGTATGATGGAATGTAAAAAAGCATTGACTGAAGCGAATGGCGATATTGAATTGGCCATTGAAAATTTGCGTAAAGTATCTGGCCTTAAGGCTGCAAAGAAAGCTGATCGTACTGCTGCTGACGGTGTTGTAGCTGTTAAAGTGGCTGACGATAACAGCTATGCAATCGTTGTTGAAGTTAACTCAGAAACTGATTTTGCTGCACGCGAACCTAATTTCCTAAGCTTCGTAAGTAAAGTAGTGGATAAAGCATTTGCTGCGAAACAAACTGATGTTGCCGCATTAATGTCTGGCGATTTGGAAGCGGCGCGTGAAGCGTTGGTACAAAAAATTGGTGAAAATATCGGTGTACGCCGTGTGCAATTAATTGAAGGCGGTGTAGTTGCTGGCTACTTACACTTAAACAACCGTATTGCTGTATTGGTTCAACTTAAAGGTGGCGATGCTGAGTTGGCAAAAGATATTGCTATGCACGTTGCTGCCGTTAATCCAACTGTTGTTAGTGCGGATCAAATGCCTGCAGCTGTTGTTGAGAAAGAAAAAGAAATTATTCGTGCGCAGCCAGACATGGCCGGCAAGCCTTCTGAAATTGTTGAAAAAATGATGGTAGGTCGCATTAACAAATTTCTTAAAGAAAGCAGCTTGAATGATCAACCGTTTGTAAAAAATCCAGAAGTGACTGTTGCGCAATTAGCAAAAGCTGCTGGAGCCTCAGTAACTAGCTTTGCCCGTTTCGAAGTGGGTGAGGGCATTGAAAAAGTAGTAGTCGATTTTGCTGCTGAAGTTGCTGCCCAGATCCAGGCATCTAAAGCATAATTTGCTGTGATACTGAGCTGAGATGCTCGCAAAAACCCGTATACGAGATGGTTGTGTACGGGTTTTTTTTTGGGGTTTCTCATTTAAAATGTGCTTGGCATTGTGATGATTTGCTAGCCATTTTTAGGCATATTCGGTCATGGTTGCTGGATATTGGTAGCCGAGGCTTTAAATACGAATTACTACTGTCGGCTCACGCTAAATGAATTTTCTGGTACACTGCTCCGATTTTTTTCGCCGCAGTTTTAGTTGCAGTGGTTTTTGCTAATTCATTGATTGGAGAGCATGTATGTCTAGCCCCAGAGATAAAAAGTACAAGCGTATTTTGTTGAAGTTGAGCGGTGAGGAGTTGATGGGTACCGAAGGTTTTGGTATTGACCCTAAAGTGCTCGACAAGATGGCATTGGAAATTGGTCAGTTGGTTGGGATAGGTGTTCAAGTCGGTTTGGTGGTGGGCGGTGGAAATTTGTTTCGCGGTGCCGCATTGAGCGCGGCAGGTTTAGATAGGGTTACCGGCGACCACATGGGGATGTTAGCTACCGTAATGAATGCTTTGGCGATGCGCGATGCGCTTGAGCGCAGCAGTATTTCGTCGCGAGTTATGTCGGCGATCCCGATGAGTGGTGTGGTTGAGCATTATGATCGTCGCCGCGCGATTCGATTTTTAAATTTGGGTGAAGTGGTGATTTTTGCAGCAGGTACCGGTAATCCCTTTTTCACGACTGACTCTGCGGCTTGCTTGCGCGGCATTGAAGTGGATGCTGACATAGTGCTTAAGGCTACCAAAGTGGATGGTGTTTACAGTGCTGATCCGAAAAAAGATCCAACTGCCACTAAATACGATCGCTTGTCTTATGACGAAGTTTTGGATAAAAAGTTAGGTGTGATGGATTTAACCGCTATTTGTTTGTGCCGTGAGCACGACATGCCGGTGCGAGTATTTCGTATGAATAAATCCGGCGCCTTGTTAAATATTGTAATGGGAAGTAATGAAGGCACCCTGATCGAAGAGGAGACTACTAATGATTAATGACATTAAAAAAGATGCTGAGCATCGCATGAAAAAAGCCGTTGAAGCCCTGGTTCACAACTTCACCAGAATCCGCACTGGCCGTGCTCACCCAAGCATTTTGGATGGAATTACCGTCAACTATTACGGAACTGAAACGCCATTGAGTCAGCTGGCTAATATCAATATAGAAGATGCTCGTACTCTTTCTATCAGCCCTTGGGAGCGCGCCATTGTTCCGGAAATTGAAAAGGCAATTATGCGGGCGGACTTGGGTATAAATCCATCAACTAATAATGGTTTGATTCGCTTGCCTTTGCCGATGCTAACCGAAGAAACTCGTAAAGTTTTCATCAAGCAGGCTAAAGCCGAAGCTGAGAACGGTCGCGTAGCTGTGCGCAATGTGCGTCGCGATGTGTTGACCGATGTAAAAAATCTGTTGAAAGACAAAGCGATTAGCGAAGATGATGATCGCCGCGCGCAAGATGACATTCAAAAAATTACCGATAGATTTATTGCCGAAGTGGATAAAGCATTGGCAGCCAAAGAAGTTGATTTGATGGCAGTTTAAGTTGGGACCTTGAGTAAAACTGGCTCGCTGATGAGCCAGTTTGCATTTTTGAAATCGAATTAATGAATGTATTAACTTGCCCTGTGAGGAAAATAAGCCGTGTCTGACAGCAATCTTCGCCATGTGGCGATTATTATGGATGGCAATAATCGCTGGGCTAAGCAGCGCGGTCTGGCGGGTGTTGCTGGGCATAAAGTTGGTGTTGAACGGATTCGTGATGCAATGTCTGCTTGTCAAGATTTGGGTGTGGAAGTTCTGACTGTGTTTGCCTTCAGCAGTGAAAACTGGAAGCGGCCGCCTTTAGAGGTCGAGGCACTTATGTCGCTATTTTTGCTTTATCTCAAAAATGAAGCAAAAGCACTTAAGAAAAAAGGCGTGAGTTTACGCGTAATTGGCAATCGTGCACGTTTTAGTCCTTCTATTCAAAAAGCTATTGCTGCCGCTGAAGCACTCACCACAGAAGGTAAAATGACCTTAGTTATTGCTGCCGATTACGGGGGCCGTTGGGATATAGCCCAAGCCGCTCAGCAGCTTGCACGAGAAGTTAGTGAAGGGCACCTTTCGGTTGATGCTATTGACGAGAATCTACTGCATCAACATACCGCTATGGCTAATTTGCCACCACTGGATTTGTTAATCCGCACGGGTGGCGAAATGCGGATTAGCAATTTTTTACTGTGGCAATGCGCCTACACCGAACTCTATTTCAGCGATAAGCTCTGGCCTGATTTTGACGGTGATGAGTTGAAAAAAGCAGCCGCAAGTTTTCACGAGCGTCAGCGTCGTTTTGGCTTGACGGGCGACCAGATTGTAGCGGGGCTATCAATTGCTTAAACAACGAGTTATCACGGCAACGGTGCTTACCGCTATTTTCTTGACGATGTTGTTTGCCGTGCCGGCAATGTATTTTCCGTGGTTTGTGGGTGCTGTGGTGCTTATTGGTGCCTGGGAGTGGGCTAATCTATCGGGTTTCGGCAAGCCCTGGCAACGTTCGTTGTATGTCTTCTCCATTGTCATAGGTTTGCTAACTGTGAGTTTTTTTGTGGGTTTGTGTCACCTTGAACCAGCTTTGAACTTTATTGTAGTCAAACAGTTACTGATAGTGGCTTGTATTTGGTGGGCACTGGCATTACTCCTAGTTCAGGGCTATCCCTCGAGTGCAATCTTGTGGGGACATTCTTATATACGTTTATTGATGGGCATTTTAGTCTTGCTTCCAACCTGGCTGGCGTTGACATTTGTACGCTTGCAGCCACAGGGCGCATGGTTGGTGCTGATGATTGTAGGAATTGTGGCTGTAGCTGATATTGGTGGTTATTTCTCCGGGCGGCGTTTTGGCAAACATAAGCTGGCGCCCGCTGTTAGCCCCGGTAAAACGCTTGAAGGTTTTGTTGGTGGGCTGTTGAGTAATGTGGTGCTGGCTTTTTTGATTGCTTTTTTCAGTACCAGTAATGTGTGGATATTATTAGCGATTGTGGTGCCCACCAGTTTGTTTTCGGTTTTAGGCGATTTGCTCGAAAGTATGGTCAAACGCCATGCGGATGTTAAAGACAGCGGCACTATTTTGCCCGGTCACGGTGGCATTTTAGATCGTGTTGATAGTATTACTGCCGCAGTCCCCGTATTTGCACTTGCGCTCTTGGCGAGTGGCTGGAATCTCGGATAAATCATGATGCAAAGAGCGATACAAAGCGTAACTGTGCTGGGCGCAACAGGATCTATCGGTATTAGTACCCTGGATGTGTTGGCGCGTCACCCTGAGCGCTATTCGATATTTGCGCTCACGGCAGATTGTAAATGGCAGCTGCTAGCCGTTCAATGTTTGCAGTATCATCCGCGATATGCGGTGATCAACAATGAAGCGGCTGCCAAATTGCTGGCTTCTGAATTGCGGGAACATAGGTGTAAAACTGAGGTTTTGCTGGGTGTGGAAGCGCTTGCACAGGTTGCTGCACATGCTGATACTGATGTCGTTATGGCTGCCATTGTTGGTGCCGCCGGTCTGTTGCCCACTTTAGCGGCTGTTAACGCCGGTAAAAAAGTGCTGCTTGCCAACAAAGAAGCCTTGGTGATGGCGGGTGGCTTATTTACCCGTGCCGTTACCGAACATAAAGCAACATTGTTGCCGATTGATAGTGAACATAACGCAATTTTTCAATGCTTGCCGAATCACCGCGCTGATTATCTCGCGCAGGGATTAGGTTCCAGTGGCGTGCGTAAAATTCTGCTCACGGGGTCTGGTGGCCCATTTCGCACTTTACCCTTGGCTGATCTTAAACACGTTACACCAGAGCAAGCGTGTGCTCACCCCAATTGGAGTATGGGGAAGAAAATTTCGGTTGATTCGGCCACTATGCTCAATAAAGGCTTGGAACTTATTGAGGCTTGCTGGTTGTTCAATACTCGTCCTGAGCAGGTGCAAGTGGTAATTCATCCGCAAAGTGTTATTCACTCGATGGTGGAATTTGTGGATGGCTCAGTACTGGCACAATTGGGTAATCCTGATATGCGCACACCGATTGCTCACGCGTTGGCTTGGCCTGAACGCATTGAGTCTGGTGTGGCAAGTTTGGATATCATTGCCACTGCGCGGCTGGATTTTTCGGCCCCCGACTATGAGCGCTTTCCTTGCTTGCGCTTGGCGCTTCAAGCAGCGCAACGGTCAGCAACGGCGCCTGCCATTTTAAATGCGGCAAATGAAGTTGCGGTTGCAGCTTTTTTAAATAGCAGCATTCGTTTTGATCAAATTACCCAAGTCATTGACGAAGTTTTACAGCGTCAAGATGTGGTTGAACCAGATTCCATAGCACAGGTCATAGCCACCGACCAAACAGCACGTCAGTTGGCGCATGCTGTGATCGAAGGTCTATAGGAGCAGATATGGAATTGCTACATCACATAGTGTCGTTTTTGGTAGCCATTATTGTTTTGGTTGCTGTACATGAATTTGGACACTTTTATATAGCGCGGCGCTGCGGTGTCCATGTGCTGCGTTTTTCGCTGGGTTTTGGTCAAGTCATCTGGCGGCGTTACGACCGTTTTGGTACTGAGTACACGCTTTGCGCATTACCTTTTGGTGGCTACGTCAAAATGCTCGATGAGCGTGAAGGTGATGTGCCGGTAGAGCTGCTTGAAAAAACGTTTAACCGCAAAACTATATCGCAGCGTATGGCAATTTTGATTGCTGGGCCGGTAGCAAATTTTATCCTCGCTATTCTGTTGTCCTGGGGCTTGTTGTTGCAAGGTGAAACCGGCCTTATTCCCGTCATTGGTTCTATTAAGCCGGACTCCATTGCAGCTAAGGCAGGGTTCGAGCTAGGACAAGAAATTGTCGCAATTGATGGTGTTGAAACACCCACTGAGCAATTAGTGCAAAAGCAATTGGTAAATCGCTTAGGTGAAACCGGGATCATTAGTTTTAGCGTTCGTTATCCTAATTCACGCTTGCAATATGAATTACACGCGAAGTTGGATAAGTGGATGAAGGATGTAAAAGATCCAGACCCTCTTAAAGGTTTGGGTTTGGAAATTCCATTTATCACACCTGTCGTGGGTGAAGTCCTGGTGAATAGTCCAGCAGAAAAGGCTGGAATTAAAGAGGGTGACAAAATTATCAGTGTTGATGGAAAAGCGATAGCTGATTGGCGTGATTGCGTAAATTATGTGCGTGTGCATCCTAATCAAGCTTTGATGGTTATTGTCAAACGCGTGGAAGCTGGGGCGATTAATATAATAAGTTTGCCGGTGACATCGGAATCTTTTACTGAACAGAGTGTCTCTTATGGGCGTATCGGCATAGGGCATCAAAAGCTGTCTGACGAGATGCTGCGCCATTACGATTATTCCATTGGCGGGGCTTGGTTCGCGAGCGTGAATAAAACATGGGAGGCTGCGGGTTTTGTGCTTTTATCCGTTAAAAAGCTAATCCTTGGTGAAATTTCCACAAAAAACTTGAGTGGGCCGATCAGCATTGCTAAGGTGGCCGGCGCTTCTGCGCACAACGGCATAATGAGCTTTATTGATTTTGTTGCCTATCTCAG
>JAYTSJ010000025.1:0-9417 GCA_043745725.1 Gammaproteobacteria bacterium
TCAAGTGCGTTCGATTCTTATGTGTACCTTAAAAATCCAGGTGGCACGGTGATTACATCGAACGATGATGGGGGTGGCGGAACCAATTCGCGGATTCCCGCAACCTCGGGGAATTTCACTTTGCCGACCTCGGGCACTTACGTTATTGAAGTGACTTCCTATTCCACTTTAAGGACCGGCGCTTACTCGTTGTTGTTAACGCAGCAATAATTGAACTACATGACTTAACGCCCTTTTGCGTTAAGTCATGTTTTTACCCGAGCTATTTTCTACAACACTTTGTCCTAAATCCAATGCGAACAGTTTGTTCACAAAATCACTAAAGCGTTTACCCATTTCACTTTCTGCATCATCCGTTTTAATTAAACTCGCGCTCATATCACTCAATAATTTTTGCGGTTCACTAAATATTGATGCGCTATTAAGAGTATCTAATAAATCTTTAATGAAGTTACCAAGAGGCAATAACTGTTCTGCTAACAGAGGCGAATTGTTTTGTTTATTGCGGCTTTCCTGCGGCGCGAATTCGCCATAGGCTTGAGTCGCTTGTTGAATTTCAACTTGTGATAAATGTAATGCGTAACCACCGATTTGTGTTTCATCGTAACCTAGATTTAATGCTTGATTAAACGCTTCGTCTAAGTTGCCGGAGAAGAATTGTCCGGCAAGTGAGTCGACACGCCCCAGTAAATCATTAATCGCGGTAATTTCATTATCATTCAAATCTCCCACAACTGACCAGGATGACGCTTGGCTTGAGCTTGCACTGGCATTATAAAATCTACTTGAATTGTTGCCATTGTTAGTCGTGCCTTGCGCAATGCTTAAGCCTTCACTAGAGCTTGCAGTAATGGTGACTTTATCGCCTTCGGCAGTGGTTAATTCAAAACTAAATTCACTTGCTCGTGCGTATTCATAGCTGCCATACGTTTGGCTTACTTTGTGTGTGTTGGATAAAACATCGGGCACCTGTAAAGTTTTCGCAAGCTTCGCAATTGGTGTAGATTTAAGCGTGACTTCATCTGCAGGTTTTTCTGTAGCAGTAATAAATTTTGATCGTAAGCCATCAATACCCGTCAGTACTAAATCATAGGCTTTGCCAATATCAGCTTCGATGTCTGGAGAAAGCATATTTAAGGCTTTTAACTTTTCACTCGCTTCGGCAAAACCTTTTTTAAATCCAGATAAACCAGCTTCCAGCCGCGATTGCAATTGCTCTTGGGTCGCGCCATCGGCAACATCCATTTGTAAGCGCCGCTCAATAAAGCCAAGAATATTATTGGCTACCTTGGTTGCAGTCAGTGGCTCAAAATTATCGTAGCTGTTGGCTGCCGTCTGGCTTGGGGCAGCAGCAGTTTGCCCGCGTGAGCTGATTTTTTCATAGGCCATAGTCAAAGTGCGATTCACCAGCTGTAAGGCGGTTTGGCGTTTATCCTTTGCATCCTCACTTGCTTCAACCTTCGGCATAGATGTTTTAGCTTCTTGTGGCTGCGAATGAAGCGTGTTATGCGGGAGACTATTAGGGCTAGTGGTAGTTGAGCTGGGAACGGATGAAATATTCATGTGTGGCACCTGTGAGCTAGGCCGATACTGTCGTGAAAGGGAATAACGCTATACAAGGTGTCGGCTGCAAGCTCTATATCTACAAGACCCATTCGTACGGTCTTTGGCGGGGGTTATAACCAGTGTTTAGGATATTGTTATTCATTGCTGTCAACCATTGCGCGACTTGTGCGTTATAGGGTGTAAGGAAATACATCCTTAAATTAGTCATCAATCATTTAAATCAGCGTTTAATCGGAGAATTCTATGAAAATAATCAACGTTGTTATAGTTCTGGCTTTGCCATTGTTTACAGCGAGCGCTTTTGCGCAAACCGTCGATACCGAAGTCACTCGTAATGTTAATCAGCAAGAGCGCATTGAGAAAGGCCTGGAATCGGGTGCACTTAATACTAGAGAGGCTGCTAATCTTGAAAAGAAAGAAGCGCATATAGATCATATTGAAGCTCATGCACTTAAAGATGGAACAGTAACCACGCAAGAAGCGGAGCGAATTAAAGCGGCGCAAAATAAAGCCAGCGCTGCAATTTATAACCAAAAACATGATGCACAGAAAGGCAATCCCGATTCGGTATCGTCAATGCGCATGCAAGAAGATGTGCAACGTAACGTCAATCAACAAAGTCGTATTGAAAAGGGTGTGAGCTCGGGGGAGTTAACCAATCATGAAGCTGCCAAGCTAGAGCGCGGTCAAGCGCATACAAGTCGTCGTGAGGCTCGTGCCGGTGCGGATGGTCATGTGAGTACCGCTGAGCAAAATAAAATTCAACGTGCTGACGATAGACAAAGCCGTAGAATTCATCATGAAAAGCATGACAGACAAGCAAAATCTTAAGATTAATTTAATTTTCAAAGTCGTAAGATATGATCGCGCACAAGGAGTAAAGTGCGCGATCAATTAATTTTTACCTAACCATGTTCTTGTATATTGCTCACAATATAAAACCTATATTAGTAAAGACTATGCCCATTAAGTGGGGCGCACTTTACAGCGGTTTTTTGTGCCTGAGAATGCGGCATATTGTCGCACCTAACGTTATAGATTTACTTTTCGTGTAATATAAGCATATCGAATAGAAAAATTGATTTGTATTGTGACTCTCAACATCGCACCAAAAGATATTGATCATGATAAAAAATACCAAGACGATTTTAGTGGTGGATGATGACGAAGTTTTTTGTCAGGTGATGCAGCGCGCACTTGTGCGACGAGGCTTTCAGGTAGAAGTTTGCTCAAATATCAGCAGCGCTGAAAATGCAGCAAAAGAAAGGCGCTTTAATAAAGCGATTGTGGATTTAAAAATTGCACAGGAATCTGGTTTGGCATTGATCAGAAGTCTAAAAACGATAAATCCCACGATAGAAATTATTATGCTCACTGGCTATTCCAGTGTTTCTACAGCAGTTGAAGCAATTAAGTTGGGAGCTCTGAATTATTTTTGTAAACCCATTGATCTTGATGAGGTATTAAAAGCATTTACAGATACGGATTTAATGACAGAAGAGCCTGCACCTATTTCTACGCCAACGTTGGATAGAGTCGAGTGGGAACATATTCAAAAAATACTGCAAGATCATCAAGGCAATGTATCTGCTGCTGCGCGCTCGCTGGGGATGCATCGGCGTACACTTCAGCGTAAATTACAAAAACATCCTGTTAGCCAATAACTTTAGTCATGTTGAATTGGTAAAGTAATTTCTGTAATGGTGCCCTGAGGATTGTTGGGCGATTGAATAACACTACCACCATATTTTTTAATAGTCGCGTGGGATAACAGCATGCCCAGTCCTAAGCCAGATTTTTTGGTGGTGACAGGTTCTTTCCCTAAAGATGTTGCTATAGCCGTATCTATTCCATCACCCTCATCAATAATTCGCCAACAAAGCGTATTTATCTTCGTAGAAATTACTAACGTAATTTTTTGAGGGCTTGCATCCGCAGCATTATTTAATAAGTTAATGATTGCATAATCAAGGCGCGAATCATAAGCAATGGTTTGTTCTAATAATGTTTCAGAAAAACTCGTTGAGAAATGAATGGTAGGTCGCATTAATTGAAATCGATCAATGATTGAGTTGCAGTAATTTTTCAGATTTTGTTGCTTATGGAAACCTTGTGTTGCTGCGGATGACTCTTGAACCATTTTCTTTAAGCTATCGGCACAGTGAGAAACTTGCTGGGATAATAAATTAAAATCGTTCAGTAATTTTGAATTATGCTGATATTCATTGCGCAGTTCAGCAAGCAACACAGTCATAGTGGACAAGGGCGTGTTAATTTCATGAGCGGCACCTGCGGCGAGCGTTGCAACCGCAATCACCTGTTCGTTGCGCAGTTCATCTTCGCGAAGTTGAGTTAACATGTTTTCTTGATAGCGTAAGCTCCTGGCCATTTTTACTACAAAATAAGTAATAAGAATCGCGCTAACAAAAAAATTAAACCACATTCCCAGAATGTGCCAATTCAATTGTGAATTGCCATGCGTATGGTCTGTAGCAAATATGGGCAGTGAAACATGAAAAAACAGCAAAGTTGAATAAGCTATAACGCATAATGCCGTAATAAGCCAGGTAAAGCGCCAAGGTAATGTTGCAGCAGAAATGCAAACGGGAACTAATAAATAGGAAACAAATGGATTGGTTGCGCCGCCACTAAAGTAAAATAAAAAATTTAAAAAAAGAACATCTATCGCTAGCTGAATAAAAAATTCAATAGCTGTCACCGTCCGCGGGCGACCTAAACGCAATATCGTGAACACATGAACAGCGGTAAATAAGCAGAGCACAGCAAGCACTGCGTGATAAGGCAGTTGGAGATTAACTACCCAGAAGCTGGCTAGGAAAATACACCAGAAAAAACACAAGAGTAAGCTGCGGATAATAGTCAGTTGCTGCAAGTGTTGCGTGGGTGCATTGACGGCAAAGTTATTTGCTGGGAGCTTCATGATAGTAATTCTGATTGCTATATAAAGGTGCTTTGTAAGCGTGCCACGTAAAATTGCTATGTCAAAAATGCAAGTCAATAAAATAATAAAAACTCAAGCATCAAGCTCGTGCGCACAAACTGCCGCATGCTTGCGCAGAGGCTGAGGGTGCGCACGAGCATTGAGTTAGTTTTTGTCGCTGCTTTTATCTGCCAATGTTTTTTTTCTTTCTTCGTCAATTTGAGTTTTTAGTTGGCTTATGGCGTCATCAAATTCATTGAGGCTATGGTTACGGCTCGTGCGCACTGAGGGCGGCAGTATGTCATGCATATAGAGTTCGTCGGTATATTGGTTGGTGTGTTGATGATTTCTCATTAACATTAAACCCGAACTAAATAGCGCAAGTGCAGCGCAAATAATTTTTAACAGATTATGTTTGCGTGGTGTTACCTGGCGTACATGAAAATAAATGATAACGGCCATGATGGTGATTTCAATATGGCTACCGTAGCGGGTAATAAATTCCCACGAGAAACCATAAGCTAGATACAGTGCCAGGTAACCCCAGAAATAAAGCACCGCGATGCCAGCGCTGAGTGTAAACAAATGGCGATTGAAGTGCGTGCTGCCACCGAACACACGATTAGCGAGCGCCCAAATGCTAGCCCACACGACTGAAAGGCCAAGCCATAAACACAAGTTCATAATATAGGTTGTGCTTTTGCTGTTTTCTATATCTGCGAGCCAAGTGGTGCTTAGAGCTAACAGACTGATAATGAATACAGAAATGAGTGCGAGTGGCCAGCCTTCCCAGCGGCGATCTATCGCATGAGTATTTTCTGCTGCGACAATATAATCTTGAGTGCGCACTCGTATTTGCGTTTGTCCAAGGCGATACAACGTATCACTATTGGGAGTAAAAAATGTTAAGCGTTTGTTCTTAACAAAAATGCCGTTGTGGCTGTCAAGATCGCGCATAATTAAGGTGCCGGCTTCGTTCGCTTCAAGAATGGCATGCTCGGCTGCGGTGTGCGGGTCATCAAGAATAATATCATTGTGATACGCCCTGCCAATATGAATAGGCAGTGTAGAAAATTTGTAGCGCGTTTGCACGTCGCCATGATGATTTATGATTTCAACAAAATAAGTGTTACTCATTTTGCGCTCTCCTTGTCATAGCTCGCTAAAAATTGTGCAATAAATTTTTGTCCGTTAGTGTAGGACACGCCATTTAATTCAAGGCTACTTTGTAAATTCATAAGTGGTTCATCACTGCTGGCGGTGATCAATGTGAAATTATAAAGATCATCAAATTTTTGATAGGCTTCCACGCACAGCACCGCGCGCGTAGTGAAATGTTTGTTGGTAATAAATTGTTCCGTGCAGTGCGGTGTAGTGAGCGTTTTATCTTTTGTATTGCCGCGTACATCATTGCTAAAAAATTTACCCATCAGTGTCGCAAAGCGTAGGGAATTAAGTTTTGTGCTACGCATAAATTGGTGATGGATGGCGATGTAACTTGTTTGTAAATCCTCCGACACGAATATAGCCGATTCCATCGCGCAATTAATTTGATCTGTACTGTAAGTTTTGTCGGCCTTAGCGTCCGAGTTGCCCCAGCAGCGCACCTGTTCGGATTCGCGCACCGGCACTGAGTAGGGGCCCAAGGTCTTAATGGTCAGTGGTGTTTCCAGTAATTTTTCTATCATCAAACTTTGGTGCGCGAGCAATTGTTGTCCAATAATTGGTTTGAAATCTGTGGCTGGTTTTGGATTAGTTTGCGCGGTTTCTGGCGCGGGTATTTTTACGTCGGAAGATGGCGTTGTAACAGCTGGTGGCGTCACGTCGACAAGCGGTGTTGTCGGAGGATTTAATTGAATGTCATTAATAACGCTTGCGAGCAATAATTGTGCATAACGTGCAGGCACTAAAAAGCTGACTAATTCACCATCGCGACGGTGGGCAACATTGATCCCTGCTACTTCACCATTAGCGTTAACGTTAGGGCCGCCACTCATGCCCGCATTGACTGGGCCGGTAAACATAATCTGATCACTAAAGCCACGATGCGTTAAACCATTGTAAGTGCCTTCCGAAATGGTAAAACCTAAATCGAGTGGATTGCCAAGCGAATAAAGGTGTTCGCCTTGGGTCAGTTTGGCCAAATTTTCAGGCAGATTAAAAAATCCTGTACCCTGGCGATTAATGCGCACTATGGCCAGATCGTGTTGCACATCTACAGCTAACAATTCCAGTGCACCGCTTTTGCCTTGCGTATCCTTGTATTCACCAAAATACGTTTCCGGTTCAAGCGCAATTTGCGACACCACGTGGAAGTTGGTCACCACTAGATTGCTGGTGCCAATTAAAAAACCTGAGCCTACCGTTGCCTGGCTACGGCCATTCTTAAGCAACACGCGCAATTGCAGTAAATCATTTTGTGCCAGGGCATACAGCTTTTGCGCCGCAGAGGAGGCGATGGGTACAGTGGGCAGCGTGGGTGGCGATATAGGGGTGCTGATTGGTGTTACAGCTAATGTCGGAGCAGCTATAGATGATGAGTGAGCTGCTGTAGATGATATAGGGACTGCTATAGATGATGTAGGCGCTGTTATAGATGATACGGGTGGTGGTACAAGATCCTCCGCCAGCGCTGATAGGCTAAGGCACCCAAACAGCAGTGGGTAGAGCACGAATATATGGAGTCGTAAAAAACTCTTAGCAATTTCAGATTTCATAAATGGCCTTATCGTTAAAGGTTTTACATGCTGTGCCGGCACATAAAACAACAAATTTAAAATGGGTGCCAGTATGCCGTCAGACAGCTCGCCGCGCCACTATTGCCGTTACAGATAAAATAATTCTGCCTCCTGCATCCAAAATCCATTTGACCACGTCTATAACCATAACGGCTATATTAAGTATTGTAACCATTGCTTACGCCATACTCACAAACGAGATTTTAACAATGACACTCAAACTCTTTGCTAATTTCGGGTTACGTCAAGCTACCTTGGCGAGCCTGCTCTTTACCGTATTTTGCCTTACTCCCGTCTTGGCAGTAGAACTGGTAGGGACGCCTACATCGGCAGGCAATAGCGCCAAATCCCAAACACGGCTAAATGATCTTCCTGTTGTTATGGATGAGGCGCAGGATGCTATGGATGATAAACAGGAGCCGTCGCCAGAAGTAGACGCAGGCGATAAATCACTTGAGCAGGTTGATCATGTTATGAATCATATGGGGCCTGCACTGCAATCTGCGATAGATCAGCCCGCCAAAGCATCGGCGGGATTCTCTGCCGCACTCTTGATTCCGATATTTGGAATCGTATTTATATTTGGTGGCCCAGTCGTTCTGGTCATTGTGTTGGCATTCTTACACTATCGTGACAAAGCGAGACGTGCCCAAAATATCAATGTCAATATTGATAAGTTATTGGCAGCAGGACGCGATATTCCTGTCGAACTTTTACGTGGCGATGAAACGCGTAATAATAAAACAGATATTTATATGAATGAGGGAGCCACCATGGTAAGGGATAGTGTGAATTTGAACAAAGGCATTAAAAATGTTTGCGTAGGTATTGGTTTATTAATTTTTCTTACTATCCTCTGCGGAATCAAAATTGGTGCAATTGGTTTTATTGTGATTGGCGTAGGCGCTTCTGAATTACTAATATGGAAGCTGTCTGGTGTCAAAACTACGATTACTAAGGCGCAGGATTAATTGTAATGTCGCCTACCGATCAGCAATTGATCGCGCGAGTAGTAGCCACTAAAGACCAACATGCTTTTGCGCAGTTGGTGTTACGCTATCAATCGCCATTGCGTCTTTGGGCGCGGCGTTTGTGCGATGGCGATAGCCATTTAGCAGACGATCTTGCGCAAGAAACTTTTATGAAAGCTTACGGTGCTATCGCAGCATTTCGTGCGGAAGCAAAATTTTCAACCTGGTTGTATCGCATAGCATTTAATATTGCAGCTAACCGTTGGCGCACCAAAAAAATTGCCTGGTGTGCTTTGGACGACAATGAAGATATAGAAGCAGATGTGTGTGAGCTCAAACAGTTTGACGCAAAAAAAGATGTGAATGCGGCCATGCAACAGCTTAGCGCAGCGCAGCAACTGGCAATACGGTTGTGCTACGAGGATGGCTTTTCGCACGAAGAAGCCGCGAGTATAATGGGCGCTCCCCTTGGTACTTTAAAAACCCACGTGTTGCGCGGCAAACAAAAACTACAAATACTCTTGGCTGCCTGGAGTGAAATGGCATGAACAAACAAGACGACAACTTTGATGTTTTTTTAAATACGCAATTGCAGAGCTCGCAGGCTTATTTGCCAGACGATAATTTTACTGCAAATGTGATGGCAAGATTGCCTGCGCAAAAAAAATTATCGCGCAGGCAAGAGCAATTAATAATTCTCATTCCCTTAGTTATTATTAGTTTGCTGGTGTTAAGCCAATTTTCTTTAATTGCATTAGCCATAAAACTTTGGGTATGGCTAACTATTATTAATGTTGCCAGCTTATTCAAAATATCACTGGCAGTTTTTTTAGTGGCATTGTTAAGTGCGAGTTATTGGTTTTCCAAGCAGTGTCGTTTGTGGTAGGTTATTTATATTCTCTCGCCGATTGCGTCAGAAAAATTTTTGCCGTATAGATGCTTTAAAAAGGGTGGTGATTTAAATTTTTAATGAACAGGAATTTGTAACTGGCGGATTCAACTAACTTTTAACTCATTGATTTTGTTGAGGCTAAAAAAGCTTAAACTGAAGAAGTCGGAATTGTACTTACACGAGTTAAATAACTTGGCCTTAAAGCTTGCGAGTTACTAACGAGGCGCAATATAAGAATACCATCACATAAAGATATCCTGTAAAATGCATGGATGAAATATGACGCCAGATCACTTAGCACAGAAGAAA
>JAYTSJ010000026.1:0-6843 GCA_043745725.1 Gammaproteobacteria bacterium
GAAAGATCGACTCCGTATGAGGATGCGCTAACAATAGCAATTGAATCTGTTCGTTGTGCAACACAAAATTAAATTGTCCGCTTTTACAAATATTCACAGCTTTTCAAAATTACCTAGGGTCGGCAATGCAAATAGCAATCTCTAAATGATTCACTTTGAAAAATTGCTATTTATTAATCTTGAGATTTTTTTCCCAAGAATTTTTTCACGTAAGCACCAATTGCGACCACACCAACAATAATAAATTTTTTCAATACCAGCAACATACCAAAAAGTTTTGCAAACAACCCCAATTTCGCGGCAATACCGCCGGCAACCAAAGCAGCTAAACCGTATTCTGCAACGTGATCTGTTTTACTATCAAAATCACCGTATTGATTGCCAGCAGTAAATTCTGTAGCGGCCAATACGGCTGGCATTTCGGATTTTATTTGATTTATTTGCTCCATGCTGGCGATAGCATTGAGCACCAAAACACCTTTGCGACCCAATACTCTAATATTGTAATTTAATGAGTTGGGGCCTTTTGTTACTGCATATTCTTTTGCCCAATACATTTTTCGCGTTTGCTTGTCATAACGTGGCGGCTCCGCCCAACCCACTAACAACATAGAACCATAACCTTGCTTCACGCGCTCTTCATTATTTTCTTCGCTTTCTTTTTTCATGTCGGCGAGAAGCTTATCGTAATTGATTTCATCAGCATCAGTATCTTTCACATAACCATCTTCGTTATAAGAAATTACTACGCCCCAACCATCCTCACCGAGCGGACTGGTGTTAGCAGGCAGAACCATACCGAGAGTTTTGTTGCCTGGAGGATTACCCCAAGCTTCAACTAATAATCGTTCTGCATCTTCTGGTGAAATGTAGCGAAATTTTTCTGACAAATTAAGTGTCGCTATACCGCCCGGTAAATTAATTTTGCCATTCTGAAAATGCAAGGATGCTAAAAAATCTGCACCGCTTTGCGTGGCCGCAGGTTCATCAGCCGTTGTTTGATCAGCTTGCGAATCTGTGCTTGGTGCTGGGTCGGTAGGTAATGCTTGAACTGAGGTATTGAACGTACAAAGTAGGGTCATTACGAAGAGGATATTTTTAAGCATGTGACATTCCCTTTAATATTTTTTTGACAGTAGTGTTAGTTAGTCTGGCGCCGCAATCAACGCAATTTACTTTTTATCATTTACTTGAGATAAAAGCAATTTAAAACCTTGTCTGCGAACCCAAGCTTACAAACCTAAGTCGCTCAACCCGGGATGCGCCTCTGGCCTTATCCCTAAAGGCCAATGAAATTTTCGCTCACTTTCGTTAATCGCTAAATCATTAATACTGGCATAACGGAGTTGCATTAAACCTTGTTCATCAAATTCCCAATTCTCATTACCGTAGGAGCGAAACCATTGGCCATTTGCATTGTGCCATTCATAAGCGAAACGCACTGCAATACGATTACCGTCAAAAGCCCAAAGTTCTTTTATTAAACGGTACTCATGTTCTTGCGCCCATTTACGTGTAAGAAATTCCACAATTTGTGCGCGCCCCTGCGGGAATTCATTGCGATTTCTCCAGCGGCTATCCGGCGTGTAAGCAAGTGAGACTTTAGTCGGATCGCGATTATTCCAACCGTTTTCTGCTGCGCGCACTTTTTGAATTGCGGTGTCGCGAGTAAAGGGTGGAAATGGCGGGCGAGATTCTGAAACCGTCATACAAACGCTCCTGGAAATTTAAATTTATTGAATATTTTACAACACCTTATCAATTCACAACTGAAGTATGTACACGAATACCAGGCATGGATTTATAACCGGGTAATGCCTCTATGCGCGCAAACCATTTCTCGATGGCAGGATAAAGACTGATATCAACATGGCCTTCATTCGCAAGCGCGAGGTAAGTGTAAAGCGCAAGATCCGCAATGGTGATTTGCGTTGTTACCAACCACTCATGCTCACTTAGATGGGTGTTTAACACATTCAATAAGTGCGCAGTAATTTTTGTTGCATCATCGACATTAATATCGCGCCCGAATTTATGATGCAAGCGCAGTGCATTAGGGCCGCGGGTTATTTCATTAGCGGCGACAGAAAGCCATGCGGTGATTTGTGTGAGCGCAAGCGTGTTATCAATCGGAAACCACTGCGATCCACCATAAGTTCGCGCGAGATAAACTAAAATCGCCTGACTATCGCGAATAACGATTTCGCCATCGATTAACACCGGCACTTGCCCAAACGAATTCAATGCCAAAAATTCAGCGGATTTATGTTCGCGCTCGCTACCATTTATCATGTGACTTTTATATTCCAGCTTTAAGAAGGATAACAGCAAACGGATTTTGTGGCAGTTACCGGACAGCGCAAATTCATAAAGTGTAATCATAATTTACTCCTTAAAAAGTTATAAATCTAAAACAAGGCTTTCACTTTTAGCGCGCGACACACAAATACATATCATGCCCTCGGCACGGTCTTTATCACTCAACACATGATCGCGATGCTCAGCTTCGCCTTCAAGAATTTTTACTGCGCAAGTGCCGCAATCGCCAACACAGCAATCAAAAGCAACGGCTATGCCCGCATCGCGCATCGCCGCTAATATAGGTTGATCTGGTGCAACTCGAATTAATTTATTGGAGCGCGACAGCTCCACAATCACTGGCTTATCTTGCACATCTTTTACTACGCCAAACTGTTCGCTTTGAATGCGATCTTTGGTTATACCTAGCAATGTTGCAGAATTATAAACTTCATCTATTAATTTCTGCGGCCCACACACATAAAATAGTGCATTGCCTGGCGCACCAGAAAGTAAGTGCATTATGTTCATACGTTTATTTTCATTCGCGGGATACGCAACATAATTATTTGCATACTCACGCGATAAATGATCGCTAAACGCCATTTCTTTTAAACTTCGACCAGCATAATGTAATTGAAAACGACGACCACGTGCAGCCAGCACTTGCGCCATAGGCTTGATAGGTGTAATGCCAATACCAGCCGCAATTAAAATTGCGGGGCTGGTATCTGCATGTAATTCAAAATGGTTATTGGGTAATGCGCAATTGAGCTGCAAACCTAAAAAATAATTATCGTGTATTGCCTTGGAACCACCGCCACCACTCTCTTCGCACAACACTGCAATTTCATACATATCGCGACGCGCAGGGTTAGAGCAAACAGAATATTGCCGCAGTTCGGCTTTCCCATTATTCATCAAAACTGGAATTGATAAATGCGCACCAGCAGTAATCAAGGGCAAATCGTGCCCTTCAGGATCACGCAATTCATAAGCACGAATACGCGGCGTGAGCTGACGAACCGCACTAATAACTAAAGGGAGGTTTGAGTCATCACGCACAACTGAAAACTCAGGTGTTGTGTAGGGCATCGAGTTAATTAACCCGCTACAGGATAATCGGTGTAACCCGCCGCACCTGCTGAATAATGAGTATTTTGATCCGACTCAACCAGCGGCAAATTTTCTTGCATGCGCTCAACTAAATCCGGATTGCCAATAAAAGGTCGACCAAAAGCAACAACATCAGCCTGCCCCGCTTTCAATACTGCTTCAGCACTTTGCGCATTGAATCCGCCTGATGCGATAAATAAACCTTTAAATGTAGCGCGCAATTTTGCCTTAATTTGTGCAGGCACTTCGGGTGCACCCATGGCTGAATGGTCTACTAAATGCAGATACAGAAGACCAATGTCAGACAGCTCTTGCGCGAGACTAAGGTATTGCGCCTCTAAACCTTCGAACGCCCCAGTACTATTAAATACACCGTAGGGTGATAGGCGAATGCCGACGTGGTCAGCCCCAATTGCAGCGACGCAAGCACGTGCAACTTCGAGCGTTAAGCGATTTCGAGCAGCAGCGCTACCACCATAACCATCGCTGCGAGTATTAACATTTGCATTCAAAAATTGATCAAGTAAATAACCATTCGCAGCATGAAGCTCTATACCGTCAAACCCGGCTTTAATTGCCAGCTTGGCCGCATTTGCATACTCGGCGACAACATTTTTCAGTTCAACTTCAGTAAGCACATGTGGTTTTGCGTGCGGCTGCTTGCCCAGGCTGTCCGTGTACATTTCACCCGGACAAATTTCAGCTGTTGGGCCAACCACACGTGCACCAGCCGGCAAATTAGCGCTCGCAGAAACACGGCCTGTGTGCATCAATTGAAGAAATATTTTTGCTCCCTCGCGATGCACAGCTTGATTAACAAGTTGCCAACCCTCAGCTTGCGCATTATTAAATAAGCCAGGAATTCGCGCATAGCCCAAGCCATCCGCAGAGGATGATGTACCTTCGGTAATAATTAGCCCGGCACTCGCGCGCTGACCATAATATTCAGCCATTAACGCATTTGGTGTATTGTTATCAACGGCACGACAACGAGTCATCGGTGCCATTACGATGCGATTTTGTAATTTAAGACGAGGGTGTTCGAGCGGATTAAATAACATAGCAGTATCTCAAGTTAGTTGGGATCGTAACTAGACAGATGGGGACGAACTTACCAAATTAAAAGGGCTTCGTTACGCGGATTGAAATGTCCTTTCCTAAAATATTCATCCCTAAACGAACAGCCTTAAACGAGCATCATTAAACGACCAAAGGATTACTTTGGCCGTTTACATTTTTCCATCGGCTAGCGGGTATAAAGACCCGTTATTTCCACTTTTTGAATGATGGCATTGGCGAATTGCGTTTCAAATTCACTGCGTTCGTACGGGCGCGTGGTACTAACAGCGATTTTCGCTGTGTTTAACGCGTAAAGCGCAAAAAAGTAATGGTGTGTCCCGGTACCTGGGGGCGGGCATGGGCCTGCATATTTTGGCTGACCATCATCATTCACTCCTTCAACACTCCCCAATGGCATAGTGCGCAGGGATGCATCTTCGGCTATTTGACGCACATCGGCGGGAATATGGTAAACATTCCAGTGAACATAGGGGTGACCTACGATGGCAATAGCGTCAAGATCTTCAACAATAAGGGCGAAGCTCTGAATCTCTGTCGACGTTATTTCCCATTGCAACTGAGGGCTGATTTCGGCACCAAAACACGTATATTTAACAGGGATGACTTCACCCGAGGTGAAACTGTTTGATGTGAGAGTGAAGGGAATACTGCTCGCTGATGAGCTGCTCGTGCTTGTCATGCTTGATGCATCAGATGAACTTGAACTAGAAGAGCTAACGGAAGATACAGTTGCAGAAGACGAAGGGCTGCTGGCCGGCACTGGTGGGCTGCTAGTTTTATGGGCGCCGCCACCGCCACATCCAACCAAAAAAGTCATAAGTACAATTGAAAGAAGATGATATTTCATAGAGCAAGCCTTGAAAGAAAGATTCGGGGCTTGCAACTTATCCTTAGCTGAACTTTAAGGAGTCCTCTTTGATAAAAGATGACTTAAGAAGAATGCGTTTGATCATTTTAATGGGCTGTCGACTCTAAGGTGTTGAGCCTATATTGATTCGGCGAAATGCCTAAGTTTTCTTTAAACGCACGATAGAAAGAATTTTTATTGTTAAACCCCGCTTCAAAAGCGATATCCAGAATACGGAGCTGGCAATTCGGGTCGGCGAGCAGACCGCAAGCATAGGTTAACCGGTAACGGTTGAGGTAATCGTAAAAGCTCACCCCTTGGTGGACATTCAACAACTCAGATACCTGATGCACGCTAATACCCAAATAGAGCGCTAAATCCGGCAGGGATAATGTGTTCTGCCGATAAATCTGCTGGCCTTGCATCAGCTGGGTTAACTGCCCCGTTAAGGTTTGCGCTAACGCGATATCGAGCTCTAAATGTCTTTCTTTTTGCTCAAGCCCCGCAGGCTCTTCAGTCATTTCTTGTATGTCGGACGCAGTGCTTTGTGTGGTTGCCGAGTGACTGTGCTCACCGAGCGACTCACGAAATAGCAACTCCGGGCGGTACACACTGAGAATACCTATAGACAACACAAAAATAGAAAAGCTGGGGAAAGCAAAATAATCCAACAAGTCATAGCTATTTAGTACACCCAACATGACCAACGACATCACCACAAAATCCACGGCGACTAATGCCATCAACCCGCCGATAACGTACAACAACCAATAGTAAGACGAGTTTTGAAACCCCTGCCACACGTCTGCTACATAGCGTCGCATGTTGACTAAACGCCATAAGGAGATAAGCAAATAGGTCAGCATATGGCTCATACCAAGAAGTACGAATATTCCGAGTGTTTGAGGGAACATTAATAACGCGGCCAACGCGCAAAACCAAGGCACAAAATGGATCCACATTTTGCGCATATGCAAGTTTTTACGGTTTAACACGTGGATAAACATCCACACAAACGGACCTTTAAGAAACAAGAAAGTGGATGCTACCAAGCCCAACGTAAAAATCCCCCCTTGCACCACTTGCTCCGCATAAAGGCTCATTTGCGGCGCGCTCAGGGCGACCAGAAATAACGCAAACCAACGGTTCAGCAACGTGTTGCCACGCTTATCCTGCAACAACAAAAACGCCGTCCACAAGCTAATGATGATGGTGGAGAGAACAAAAATCTTAAAAACTTCATGCATAAAAAAGAACTCACGACATAACAGTCAATAGGGGAAGGGAACTGAAAAAACAAAACCCCCGCTTGTTTAGCGGGGGTTTTGGTTAGCTACGCTGGCTACAAATAATCACTCAATCTTGCGAATGGTGTTGTTGTAGTAATCTGTCACAAACAGGTTAGTGCCGTCAGTAGTGATGCTATATGGGTAGTTAAATCCTGCGGCTGCGCCTGTGCCGTCATTGCTTCCACTAGTGGTTGTACCTACAAGGGTCGTTAC
>JAYTSJ010000027.1:0-6062 GCA_043745725.1 Gammaproteobacteria bacterium
TAACCCTAATGATATGCCATCAGCACTGCTCGATAAACCTGTACCAAAATTTTCATTGCCGCGCTTGGAAAACTTACAACAACTGCGCGATGAAAATTTACTTAAAGGCCAAGCGTCAGGTTTAAAAAAGCAGGTAACCTTATTAAATGTATGGGCTACCTGGTGTGAAACTTGTCGCGAAGAACATTTATTTTTAAATCAATTAAAAAATCAAGGTGTGCGTATTATTGGTGTTGATTACAAGGATAATAATGTCGATGCTCAACGTTGGATATCGCAATTGGGTAATCCCTACGAAGATATTATTGTGGACGAAGAAGGGCGCTTGGGTTTAGATTTAGGCGTATTTGGTGCCCCTGAAACCTACGTGATTGATAATCAGGGTATTATTCGTTACAAACACATTGGCGATTTAAATCAGCAAGTATGGGATACGGTCGTGCTGCCCATTGTGAAGCAACTTGAGATGTAAATAATAGATGATTTAACCTGGACAATAAATGAAAAGGATATTTCTCTGGTTTATGGATAATAATTTTTACTGGCTTTTACAACACTGAGCTGATTTCGCATGAATTTTGTATATTTAAAATTCCTCGGTTTTTGTCGGAAGATACTTAAAACCAGTATTATATTGTTGTTTTCTCTGGATCCAACGGCGCTTGTGGATATAACGGCTCTTGAGGATGTAGAGGACCAAACGGATTCACAATCTCAACACAAGATCTTACGTGTAGTCGACTTTAATGAATTAAAAATTTTAGCGCATAATCCAGAGTACGATATGCCCCTGTGGTTTGTTGAGGAATCCCAGGTTAAGAGTGTCCAATGCTATGGTTCCTTCAAAAACTCGCAGTTATGCAGTTATTTATTTATTAGTCAAAGTGCAATTCGTGTTTCAGGCAATATTGCTACACAAATACCACCTAATCATCTTTATTGCCTCAAGGTTTTTACGCTTCCGGAATGGCGAAAACAAGGTCTTTTTAGGGAGTTATTAAGCTTTTCTGTGAATCAGGAATTGGCTCATCAGAAGGCCGAAAAGGTTTTTGTGTATATCTACGCTGAAAATCAGGTATCCATTCAAGCATTTAGGGATTTTGGCTTTAAGCTGAGGGGTGTATCATCGATATTTAGAAGTAAGTTCCCTGTAAACTTTGTTAATACTTATCTTTTTCGTATGAATACTGCTTCATCAAACCAGTTAATTTCCTAGAATAATAAAAAAGGATCGGCAGAAACTTCGCTGGCCGACACAGCATTTTTCTTGATCTCAATCAAGTTCCCCACTACCTATTTTTTGTAGACTGAAAACATTCCACTGCTATGGAGGTTTTTATGTACATTGATTCGGTTGTTGTCGCTGGTTTGCTGATTGTTGTTTTGTGCTGTGTCATTTTTACTTATGTTGGGATATATGCTTACAAGCATATTAAGCAAGATAGTCTAACTGCTGATAAAACCAACGCTCGTAAAAAATTATAATTTTTACCTAATACCTGAAAATTATGGGGAGGCATCAAGCTGCGTTAAAAATTATGAGCTGCGCTTACAACCGCTTTTGGTCCATCTATCATTAATTTTGATATATTTTGTTGATATTTACACACTTCGCTTCGCTCCGTTGGTAGTATTGGTAACTAGCAATATTTCCCCATAGTGTCGTAGGTAATGTCATGCTGCTGGATACCTTGCTACTTTCGCGAATACAGTTCGCGGTCAATATGTCCTTTCATATTCTGTTCCCCGCTATTTCAATTGCGCTCTGTTGGTTTTTATTGTTTTTCAAAACTCGCTACAACATTACGCATGATGAAGTGTGGATGCGCGTTTATCGTTTTTGGGTAAAAGTATTTGCATTGACCTTTGCAATAGGTGTGGTGAGTGGCATCACTATGTCATTTCAATTCGGCACTAATTGGCCGGGTTACATGAAAACGGTAGGTAATATTGCAGGGCCATTGCTTGGCTATGAAGTATTGACAGCATTTTTTTTAGAAGCCACTTTTCTTGGCATTATGTTATTCGGAATTAATCGTGTATCAAATCGTATTCATACACTAGCTACTTTTTTAGTTGCCTTTGGCACAAGCATGTCAGCGTTTTGGATAATCGCATTAAATTCGTGGATGCACACACCTGCCGGTTTTGAAATGCGGGATGGCGTTGCGCACCCCGTGGATTGGTTGGCGATTATTTTTAATCCATCCATGCCATATCGTTTAGCGCATATGCTTACTGCTTCAGGCTTAACCGCAGGTTTTTTAATTGCAGGAATTTCGGCGTATCGCCTTTTAAAAGGTGACCATAAACCAGCACCCCGTTGCGCATTAAAAGTAGCTGTATTTGCCACAGCTATGTTAATTCCGCTGCAAATTTTCCTGGGTGATATGCACGGGCTAAACTCATTGCATTACCAACCTGCAAAAATTGCGGCTATTGAAGCGCTATGGCATACCGAAACTGGTGCACCTCTGGCGCTGTTTGCAATTCCTAATGAAGTCACGCAAACAAATAATTTTTCGCTAGAAATTCCTCGCGCAGCAAGTTTAATTTTAACGCACGATATTAACGGCACTATTAAAGGCCTTGACGAGTTTCCGCATGCACATCCGCCGGTAAGGCCGTTATTTTTTGGTTTTAGAATTATGGTAAGTATGGGTTTACTCATGTTAGCCATTAGCTGGTCTGCGTCATGGCAATATTGGCGTAAAAAAGAATTATCGCCTCTGATGTTAAAATTATTAGTCGGTATGACTTTTTCAGGTTGGATAGCAACGCTTGCCGGTTGGTATGTAACAGAAATTGGTCGCCAGCCTTATTTGGTGACCGGTATTTTAAAAACATCTGATGCTGTTACAACGGTGACTGCCACTCATGTTGGTATGTCGCTCGTTATCTATTTAACGCTTGTTAATCGCGTATATGCGCACCTTATTTGTGATGGCGCGCAAAGCTGTGCTGGTGGATCGTACGGATGAGGTACACACCTTACAAGAGAATTTATTGGGTGCGAACCCGGCGCATTCTGCGGAGCAAAAGTGATGACTGATATTTCATCTCAATTATCTGGCCAGGCGTTTTGGCTACCGGTTATTTTTATCGGGTTAATGGCCTTGGCATTTTTTATTTATGCGATTCTTGATGGTTATGATTTAGGTGTGGGAATTTTATTGCCAAGTGATTCCGAGGCGCAGCGCGATATTATGATTGCCTCTATCGGCCCCTTCTGGGATGCGAATGAAACCTGGTTGGTGTTTGGCGTTGGTATTATGTTAATTGCATTTCCGAGTGCACACAGTTTACTTTTATTTCATTTGTACTTGCCTGCAACATTCATGTTAGCGGGGCTTGTTTTACGCGGTGTTGCTTTCGATTTTCGCGCAAAAGCGCCGGAAGATCACAAAACCTTGTGGGATATTATTTTTAAAATAGGTTCATTGCTCGCTACCTTGTCGCAGGGTTATATGCTCGGTAGTTATGTCATGGGTTTTGAGGAAAGTCTCGCGGCTTATTTATTTGCAAGCCTGAGTGCCATTTGCGTAACGGCGGGTTTTAGTTTTATCGGCGCGGCATGGTTAGTTATGAAAAGCGAAGGTGAGCTGCAACTGCGTGCCGTACGCTGGACGCGTATTTGTGGCTGGCTAACGGCACTGGGTATTGCCGCGGTGTCCATTGTTAATCCATTCGTTAATCATAGTATTTTTGAGAAATGGTTTGGTAGCCCGGCAGTTATTTTGCTGTGGATTGTGCCAGCAGTTTGTTTTGGCTTATTTATTTTGGTAGATCGTTATTTGAAACACTTTCCCTATCAAAATGATTTTGGTTGCTGGGTTCCTTTTTTCGCTATCGCAATTATTTTTATGCTTTGCTTTATTGGTCTTGCTTATAGTTTCTTCCCTTATGTTGTACCTAATCAACTCACTATTTGGCAGGCGGCCAGTGCATCTGAATCACTGATGTTTATTTTTTATGGTGTTGCCCTGGTGTTGCCAACCATTATTTTGTATACCATTTTTTCGTACAGAATATTTTGGGGTAAAGCAACCCAACTCAAATACTATTAAGTTGCGATGGTCATGAAATTTATGGTGTGCTGTCAGTCTGCAATAAGAAATTATTGACTGTACTTAAAAACGCTTTTGGTTCATCTATCATTGACATATGTGCCGCATTTTTAATGACGCTGATGCTGGCGTTTGACATTTTTTGTTGATATTTATACACGGTACTTTCTTGTACTTCATCAAACTCACCCACCAAAAAAAGGGTGGGGATTTTTATCTGCCCCAAGTCTTTAGCCGCATTAAAACCTTTTAAGTTTCCTGATGCAAAAAATTCAGAATCGCCCCACATGGTTTCATAAATGGTTTGATTCCACGCACTGTCTTTGCAATTCTCAGTATTTTTATTCGGATGATGGAAAAGAAAAAGTTTGTAAAATTCATTGCTGGCATCTTGATATTCATTCGATGCTGTTGTGCCTGCTAATTCATGTTTATGCATAATGGCTTGAATTGTTGGCGATAGTTGTCGGCGTAGCTCATTGGTGTCGTTAACCCAATCCGCAGTGCTCAAATAAGGTCCTACAAAAATAACGGATGCTATGCCTTTAGTGCCTTTATCTAATAAATATTGCCCGGCAATGGCGGCGCCCCACGAGTGCGCTAGTAGATGTACTTGTTGCAGATGCAAGGTTTTACGAACGGTATCCAGTTCTTCCACAAAGCGATTTATTTGCCACAGTGATAAATCATCCGGCTGCTCAGATTTTCCTGCGCCAAGCTGGTCATAAAAAATCACCTTTCTATTTTGACCTAACTTGGCCAGGTCGTCGAAACTACATGAACTTCCGCCTGGCCCGCCGTGAATTAACAGTAAGGGTATTTTGTCGCCACTCCCTGTAATTTTGTACCAGACAGATCCCCCAGTGACTTTAATAAAGCCTTCGTTGGCTAAGGATTCTGCGCTACTGAAGTGCGCAATGAACGCGGAACAAAAAAACAAAACTCTTAGCCTAGTGGAAAACTTCATGGAACCACCTGCAAGTATTTTTCAGTGCTGTCAATTTTAGTTTGCTAAACCTTGTTACCAGTATGGGGTTGCTTTGAATAGCGCGATTGAAAATGTCGCCTAATTAAACATCATTACTATAAATGTAGGTTAAATAAGCTTAATTGTACAATTTGCAGGCATAAAAAAAGCCCCTGATGTGGGGCTTCTTTTATTTACTTTGCTGAGCATACTGAAAGTTAGTCAGCAAAGTGAAGAATTAGTGGCGGACCGGACGGGGCTCGAACCCGCGACCTCCGGCGTGACAGGCCGGCATTCTAACCGGCTGAACTACCGGTCCGCAAAAACTGCATTAAAACAAACAGAAACACCCGCTCTTAAAACAACAGCACCCGTGTGGGTAAATGTGGTGGGCGGTACAAGACTCGAACTTGTGACCCATGCCTTGTAAGGGCATTGCTCTACCAACTGAGCTAACCGCCCGATCAGGTGAGGCGCATTCTAATGATATGAAGAGGTAGGTCAACTTATTTTTTAAGGAATGCTTTGTTTTTGTTAAAAAATTACTATTTTGATTAAATAACAAGCGCTTACGTTGTTTTTCTATGCAGCTCTTTACTCGGCCCTCTCGAGATCCTTATCCTGCACGTAAATTTTTACCTCCCTTCGCTACAGTTGATATACTCCGCGTCTGAATTTTTATAAGGTGGCCTATGTGTTCTCAAATTAAGTTAATGACTTTCTTAGCTGCTCTCATATTAATGTTTTTTACGCTGAGTTTCCCCGCGTATTCGGCGATTGAAGCGCATTCATTTGATACTGATTTACAGCGTGAACGTTATCAGAGTTTTATTGAAGAGATGCGTTGCCCTAAATGTCAAAATCAAAATTTGGCAGGGAGTGATTCGCCCATTTCAGCCGATTTGCGCCGCGAGCTGTATGAAATGATTAAAGGGGGAAAGGCGGATAAGGAAATTATTGATTTTATGGTAGCCCGTTATGGCGATTTTATTTTGTATCGTCCACGTGTAACACCCGTTACCTATGTA
>JAYTSJ010000028.1:0-3184 GCA_043745725.1 Gammaproteobacteria bacterium
CGACGAGCTCAGCAAAAAAATGGCTGCACTCTGTGACGTGTTTGTAATGGACGCATTCGGCACCGCGCACCGCGCGCAAGCATCTACTCACGGCGTTGCGAAATTTGCACCTATCGCTTGTGCAGGCCCATTGCTCTCCGGCGAATTAGCAGCACTCGCAAAAGTATTAGATAACCCGGCACGGCCGTTAGTAGCCATCGTCGGCGGTTCAAAAGTATCTACCAAATTAAGCGTGTTAGATGCACTCTCAAAAATTGCTGACATTCTTGTTGTGGGTGGCGGCATTTCAAATACATTTGTTGCAGCTGCAGGCAATGAAGTTGGCAACTCTCTTTACGAAAAAGATTTAATCCCTGAAGCGCAGCGCCTCTGCAAAACTACTGAAGTTGTATTCGCGACTGATGTGCGTGTAACTAAAGAAGGCTTTAAATCGTGGAATCATAATTCGGTTTGCGTTGTAAAAAAACCAAACGAAATTCAAGCTGACGAAGAAATTATCGATTACGGCCCGGAAACCGCAGCACACGTTTCCGAGATTATCAAAAATGCCAAAACCATTTTATGGAATGGCCCCGTCGGTGTGTTTGAATTCGATGCTTTTGCCAAAGGCACTGAAGCCATTTCACGCGCAATTGCGGCAAGCGATGCATTTTCTGTTGCAGGTGGCGGCGATACTTTAGCCGCCATTGATAAATGGAATCTCGCCGATAAAATTTCTTACGTCTCTACCGGTGGCGGTGCATTTCTGGAATTCGTAGAAGGCAAAGTATTGCCCGCTGTTGCGATTTTGGAAGAGCGTGCGAAGGGTTAGTTAAAACAAAGGCGACTAAACGTCGCCTTTGTTTTATTAGAAAACTGCATATTTACAACCATCAGCAATACAACTTTTTATTGGTGTTTTTTACACAACAGACAACCTGCGTGTAAGTGCGATAGGTTACTATTTTCCATTATTCTAAGGATATGTCATGAAGCATTCTAAAAAAAAATCTGTTAAACCGCTGTTAATTTGTATTATTTCTTTGACCTTATTTTCATTTGCTGACAGTTCAAACGCTGGCTGGCTTTCAAAATTGAAACATTTTCTTCCGCCCACCCCAGGGATTGATATCGAAGCAGCATTGGATGGTGATATTTGTGGCGGCAATATTGCGTGCAGCGGGCCAAGGTCTATTTATAATAATTGTATAAAAAATGAAGATGATTCAGCCTGTGCAACTTCCATCATAGCTCCCAATTTCAATTCAGATTGCAGACGAGTTGGAAATGCATATTCAACTTTTGCATATGTTTTAGTAAATGAACACTATGAAGATCTTGTAACGTCCAATAATTTAGATGCGGCAATAAAAGATATATTTGAAGTGAGATTGAACTCCCCTGGCTTCCTTAGCTACGTTCATAGCCATGTCAATTACTTTCAATCGACGGGCATAACTAATGCAGGAAAAACAACTTATACAGATATCTACTTCCAGGCACGGCCCAGCAAAAGTTTAATTATTCACGAACTATTTCATGTTTTTCAATATTACAAAAATACCGTATATAGCTTTGAAACAAGCTTTTGTGACGATGTTGCAAACAAGGGCAGACTATATCTTACCTATTTCTACACTTTAGATCCGAATTTGAACTTATTTACATTTGGCCCAGAACAACAAGCTGAAATTGTTCAAACTTATTATAGAATAAAATACGAAGGTAAAAGAAATTGCGATAGTGATGGAGTAGTTGATTTTTTTCAAAACTGTAGTAATTACGCAAACCGTTTTGATTTAGCCCAAAACGATTTCGAAACAATTATCCGACCTAAATCAAAAGTAACCGATTGGCTGATTCCCGTTTTAGGAATACTAAATAAATAAGGAAAACTGAGTAATGCAATTTTGCAACGCAAGACTTATTATGAACAAAAATTTAGCTGCACTAGCAAAGCCGCTAATAGTATCTGTTATGAGTTTGTTTTTAATGAATTGCTCTACTGCGCCTGATGTAAAGGCGCGGGACAATCAAACTCTTTATACAAATATCAAACTAACGAAGGAATTTCCTAATACCAGACTTGGGGTTACTCTAGAACATCAAAGTAATCAGGGTGAAGGTGATCAATTCTACCCACAATACTCGCTCAACACGTTTTCATTAGGCTCAACTTCTTTTACTGGTAAATGGAATGCACTGAATGCTTCTCGAGTGGGCATTAATGTCTATTTGGGAGTTATTAGTATTGATAGCCAAATAGATTCCGCAAGTGCTACTAATTCGACAACTCATATTGCGCACAAGACTACATCCATCATTTCAACATTCGCGCCTTATTTTATTATTACCAATAAACTTCGCCTCCGAGGAGAGTTTTCGGGAACTGCTGATAAAAGCACTTCCTCAAGTTCGCAAATTGCGAAGCTTGGAATAGATTATCAATTATCAAAAATATCGCAATTAAGTGTGGGCTTTCAAACATGGGAGTACATTTTTTATGGTGAACATAATTGCTCTTCGGGGTGTAATTCCGAGCTTAGGCAATCCGAAGTTGAATTAACGTCTGCCGGTGTATTTGTGGGCTTAGCTTTATCGTTTTAACCAGATAAACTCCTGTATGACATTTAAATCATGCGGGCTTTTTTATCGTGAATTTTTTACGACGCTTTATAGTTCAGGAAGTATAATCGGTTTTCTGCACTGCTCAGAGTCCGTCATATATGGTGACTTAAAGCAAACAACATTGCGCGTTTTTAAATTAAGCGATACTAGTTCCTTACTATGATGCCGCACAAATAATTGATCAAGCCCGTCATTTTTTTGTAATTTTTTAACCCTAATTTAATCCGCTCCGCTAGCTTTGGCGCTCTATTGCTCACATAAAAGTAAATGGGGAAGTCGTAATAAATTAATAGATTTTTATCAAGTGAGAATATAAGTGCGATGGATAATGTGATTAGTTTTTGCATAGCCTGAGCGTTATTCCCTACAAAGCGCTGGTGTTCTCTAGATTCTAGTATGGAATGGGCAGTTTATACTGATTTTTAGACATTTGATTGAGTTTAAGTATGCATAATATATCTATTTTAGTGTTAGGCGGCTACGGTAACTTCGGTAAACGTATTTGTGAAACTCTCGCGAAACAATCGGGAATTTGTTTAATAATTGCCGGGCGCAATCTGGAAAAAGCCAAACAGCT
>JAYTSJ010000029.1:0-2450 GCA_043745725.1 Gammaproteobacteria bacterium
GTAAAAGCACCTGTACCTATGGCGTAGGTACCACCGGTAATGCTAATTGCTGTGGCCGTATCAATTCCGGCAATGGTAATGGCGGTAGAGGTTACTTCACTGCTTACAGCCGCACCGGTGACGGCAGTGAAACTAAACGCGCTGGGCGTGGTGTCAGGTACAATAACCGGCGGCTTTTTCCCGCCATCACTACCGCATGCAGAAATAACGGCAATTAAACTCAGGATAAAAATGCTTTTCAGCGAAGGTAGGTACAGGCGTTGCATCGTCATGATGAATGACTCCTTTAAGAATAAGTTTTAAATGATTATTACGAAATTCAGTTCGCGCGGATTATGCCAGAGGTTGCGGGGGATGTGTGATTGGATTAAAATTAGACACTTAAAATTAAGGAAATAATTTCATGTTTATGCGGCTTTAGCTGTGGCGTTGAATTGTGTGCCACATTCGTCACCACTTCGAACAGAAAAATTGCTATAAATGTGTGCCACATCACTGGCAAAGGCAATTAATTTTCCGCCATCGCCATTGATTAATGCATCGGCTTTTACGTTTGTATTTTCGTCGAGAAAAATAAAATCTGCATTGCGAATATTTTTATTTTTGCCGGTTTTTTCTTCACTTACTACAACATTGCTGGCTTTATTTATTTCACCGTTGTTGACGGCTTGGCTAAAAATATCCATTTAGCTTTTTTTAACCTTTTCAGCGTATTCAGAGCTACCGATGCCATTCCAGCCAGTATTGATTGATGCTTTACAAACTGAACAATTAAGATGAACTCTTTCACCCTTTTTTGATTTGTATTTAAAACCGATTTCTTTTTTTGATGAAAACAATTTGGACATAGCCAATGCGGATTTTCACCTTTTGAATTTGCTTCAAGTAAATGATAGACACTAACAGGACTACCTGACCACGGAGACATTAGAACGTAGCGGGATTTCTCATTTTCCCAGTCATTTACGCTTGAAAGCTGAGCTTTCAACACCACTACTTCCTCGATTAGTTTTTGCTTTTCTACATTTAATTCAAACATTGCACTTTGAGCATCTAATAGTTTTTAATTGAGTTCTATGGCAAGCGTTTGAAGTTCAACGTGATTATTTAACGAAACGATTCCTTTTTTGTAATGTCCATTGCACCTTTCAAGGCAGACATTCCTGCTGAAATGTTAGATAGATCCATTATATTCCTCTACGTAGTTTGGCTAACGGTTTATTAAACAGCGGCCACTATATAACCCGCAAGATTTAAATCCAGCTAATTTGTGATTGCACCGCATAACTTCAGAATTTAATGCTTTTCCTAAATTAAATTATTATTCAAATCATTAGCTTATAATTTTTTCGAATTAATTTTGGAGTTAAGCAGTAGTCGTCGGGTTAGCAAATGGAAAATAAATATGTCACTTTATATATTGATGCCGTTGCTAAGATTAGTATCCAAATTTTTGATAAAACGAAGCCCAGCTTACAATCGTTTGAAATTCTTTAGTTACCACCTGACTGCGTGAATCGCCTTTCCAATAAGAATTTTTTCCACAATCCGTACTGTCAACCTGAGCATGGTACCCAACACCTTGCCCAATCTCAGCAAGACTTTTGGGGCCGTACGCTGTGCGTCCAATCGCTTTTATTGGGAAACCAAAAATATTTGCGAGATCAGAAATCAAACTGCTAACTGTTATCATTTGCGGCATCGTTATTCCGAGCGTGCTCGGGTCGGGAGCAGGTCTATCGGCATAATGCCAATTAGCAATTAATTCAATGCTGTAATAGTACGGACCAAACTTATGCATAGAGGCTGCAAACTCACTCATTCTCCGATACTGTCCAAGTGCACCTTGCCTATCAATAACGAAGTGTGCATTGGATTCGGCTTTTGGATACTTTTTATTTTTTGCCTCCCAATCGCTCTGTATTCCTTCGAGCGTTTTGGTGGAGGAATGTGTTGTGTGTAAAATTACGCCATTAATTTGACTCAATGCCATAGACGGAATCATGTTCGGGTTGTAATTTTTTACTGGAAGCTTCTTGGCAGACGGGTACCATTCATAGGGAACACGATTCATCGAGTTTATCCTTTTCTGTGAATTTATTATTTGCTCCAATAAAGTATTAGATTTTCCTATTGGCTGGCGTGACATAACCCTCATTTCAAAAAGAATTGCACCTCATAAATTCGCGGAGTTGGCGCTTCAATTGGAACGGCGGAATCAGGCCTTTAGTGTGATACTAAAATTCTCGATGCAAAGTGATCCCAATAATTCCAATTTTTTAAAAAGTGTGAGGCTTGACCCAATGCTTTTCATTGATTCTCTAACTGTTTATTAAATAGAGTCCTCTATGTAACGCCGAGTTCAGCGGCAGTTTTTAAGTTGTGGTTTTATGGAATACTTTTGCGCAGCAAAACCATAAAACCGCGACTTAAAAACTGTCCAAGGAGCG
>JAYTSJ010000030.1:0-13884 GCA_043745725.1 Gammaproteobacteria bacterium
TTACTCACCACACCATTGCGTGTTCGTCATGTAGGTGCCGATTTATTGATTACCATTTCAGATGAACAAAGCATCACTGTAAAAAATATGTTTGATGCAAACACGGGCGCTGTGATTGATGCCAACAGCGTGCAAAATATTTTATTTTACGACAATACGAGTTTAAATTTAGCCGCAATAAAACAACAAGTACTTACCAGTACAAATGGTGGTGATGTTATCGGTGGTTTTGAAACAGCAGATACAATTAACGGTGGCAAAGGCAGTGATCAATTAGGTGGTGGTGCGGGTAATGATGTTTATCAATTTGCCTTGGGTGATGGTAATGACATTATCGTTGATACCGCAGGAAATGATCGCCTTGAATTTACCGCCGGTGTTTTAGAAAATCAGGTCACCGCGTATCGTGATGCCTATAATAATTTAATTCTTCGCTTGAGCAATGGTGAAAAAATAACTGTTGAGGCAGCATTTGATGCTAGTGGAAATTTTACCGGCAACGCCATAGAAACTATTCAATTCTCCGACAGCACTAGCTGGGATTCTGCACGTATAAAACTGGAAGCCAATAACTACACAGGGCACATCATTAACGGCACTGTCTCTGATGATGTGTTAACGGGTGATAATGCTAACGATATTGTTAATAGTGGTCGCGGCGCCGACACTATTAGGGGTATGGCAGGCGACGATACTTATCAATATGCACTGGGCGACGGCAATGATGTCATCACAGATACTGCAGGTAATGATCGCATTGAATTCGGTGTCGGTATCACCCAAGCACAAACCATTGCGCGCAGCAATGGTGCTGACTTAACGCTCACGCTCGCGGATGGCGGTATGATCACCGTTAAAGATATGTTTGTACAGAAATTACAAACACCTGTTGACCCAATAATCACATCCATTATTCAAAATTTGCAAAACAATTGGATGACACAAACCGAAACTTTGATTGAAAATAATTATGGGTTGGTGGGTAGTGGCGACATCACGCTGAATTTTATGCATGATGCACCGGGCGGTGAAGCAGCAATAGTGAGCTATACAACATCAAGCAACTCGAATACCGCAACAGGTTTAATGCTGAGTATTGATCTGGAAGATTTTGCAACAGTTGGCAATGGCACTGGCCCTCTCTATTACGACCGCGTTATCGCTCACGAAATGGTACATGCGGTCATGGCCCGCAATATGGATATGACAAAATTACCGGGATGGTTTACTGAAGGTGCGGCAGAATTAATTCATGGTGCGGATACACGTGTTAACAATGATTTGGGGCTTATTACCGACCAGAATAATGTCAATTTATTGTTTAAAACCACCGTTGGTTCACCCGCAAGCAGCGCAAGTTATTCGGTGAGCTATATCGCCGTTAAATTATTAGACCGTGAAATAAGAGCGAGTGGCGGTGCAGGAATAAAAGATTTATTCGCAGAATTAAAAAATGGAAAAACATTGGATCAATCTCTATCTGCCGTCAGTCTTGCGCACGGCGGCATAAGTGGCTTGTGGAATAACTTGGCAAGTTTTGAAGCACATTTCCAAAACGTGGGCTTTGCCAGTATGAATTCGCTGCTGAATTTAAATAATGCGGATACAGGCTCAATTGCAGGTTCAGATTATGGCAACACAACTTTAGATCCCTACGGAGTAGTACCCAATAAAGTCACTGGCGCTTCGCAGCATTTTAATCTCATTGTTCCCGAGCAATACACCAACACTGTCGGCGTGTTCAATGAAATTGAAAGTATTCAATTTGCGGATGGTGTTTGGGATGTGGCGCGTATAAAACAAGAGCTAGGGCGAGGGTCAAATATCGCTGATGTCATTAACGGCACGGTCGGCAATGACAATATTGTCGGCAACAAAGGCGATGACCAACTCAATGGCGGCTCAGGGGATGATATTTATCAATACGCTCTGGGTGATGGTAAGGACGTCATTGTCGATACATCGGGCACCGATCAGATTCAGCTAATGAACGGAATCACACAAGCCCAAGTAAAAGTAAAACGTGATATATCCAATAACTTAGTGTTGATATTTTTGGACGGTGGAACGATCACCGTCAATAACGCTTTTGATGCCGCTGGAAACTTTACCTCCAACACGATTGAGTCCATTAAATTTGCGGACACCTTCAGTTGGGATTTGGCGCGTATAAAAACGGAATCCTTGAAAATACCTAACCTGGTGTTAAACGGCACAATAGGTGTAGATAACTTATTCGGTGGAGCGGGTGATGACATTTTTACGGGAGGGAAGGATAACGATTTACTCATCGGTGGTAGCGGCGATGATATTTATCAATTCGCAGTCGGTGATGGGATTGACACCATTTTCGATACGCTGGGAAATGACACGATTAAATTTGATGGAAGCGTCGCTGAAGATAATGTACTCATTCGCCGCAGCTCACCTGATTTAATTGTAAGGCTGAGTACGGGCGAAAAAATTACCGTTAAAAATATGTTTAATAGTTCGACGGGTGCACTTGTTGCGGAAAATGCGATTGAAAAAATTCTGTTTTCGAATGGCCATGTGTGGGATTCGGCACGTATTCAACAAGAGTACACCAAGGGCATAATCATTCAGGGAACAAGTTCGCCGGAAAGCTTGTACGGCTATGAGACCAATGACACCTTGATTGGGGGCAAGGGTAATGATCAATTATTGGGTAATGCAGGAGATGATGTTTATCAATTTGCTTTAGGCGATGGCAGTGATGTTATTTCAGAATCAGCAGGTAGTGATACCCTCCAATTTGGTGCAGGTCTTAGTAAGGAAAATTTATTAATTCGTCGAAACGGTTACGATTTAAACCTGACGTTTACCACAGGTGAAAACATCCTTGTTAAAGATATGTTCCAGAGCGAATCTGGTGCGTTAATAGCTCCTCGTGCGATTGAAAATCTGCAGTTTCTTCAAGATGGAACCTCATGGGATTTGGCGCGAATTTTAAAAGAAGCGATCAGTTCTACCAATACCACTATTCTCCCGGTGTGGAATCCAGTCCTTGGTTTTGCAACGGATGACGTCATCACGGGCAGTGTGGGTTCTGATAATATTAGCGGAGCTGATGGCAATGACGTTATTGATGGTGGCCTAGGCCGAGATGATCTTCAAGGAGGTAATGGTAATGATACTTATAAATTTGGCGTCGATACTAAAGATGTTTCTGATACGATTTTTGATGAGTCGGGCTTCGATACCATTGAGCTGGGTCTCGGCATTACGGAAGGCAACCTTATCCTTCGGCACACAGATTCATTGAGTCTACTTTCGTCTTCAGGCAATCGGTTGTACGTAAAATATATGTTTGATTTTAATACAGGTCAAATTCAAACATCCCAAGCCATTGAAAGAATCACATTTGTAAGCGGCGCTGTTTGGGATATGGATCGTATCAAGCAAGAAATGTTAAGGGGTACTATTCACGCGGATACTATTACCGGTTTTGACACTGACGATACTATTTCCGGTGGGTCTGGCATGGACACTATTTATGGTCAAGCGGGCATTGACACGGTGATCGGTGGTAAAGGAGCTGACCTTCTTGATGGCGGATTGGGCAATGATATTTTTCAGTATGAGGCAGGCGATGGTGATGATGTTATTACCGATACGGATGGTGATAATCAAATCATTTTTGGAGCGGGAGTTAGTGAAAATGATTTGTCAGTTCAGCTCTCAAGTTCTGGCGCCTATATTTTTGATCTATTTTCCGGCGGTAGCATCACCGTCAATAATACGACGACACTTGCGTCAGTTCACTTTTCCAATGGGCATGTTTGGACTGCTGCGAACATCGCACAACTTGCAAAAATACCAAATCAAACCGTGAATAATATTGTGGGTGATAATGCTGGCAGGGTTTTGTTCGGCAGTATTGGGTCTGATGTTATCACCGGTGGGGTGGGTATAGATTCGCTATACGGTGCTGGCGGAGACGACACCCTAAACGGTGGTGATGGGAATGATTTACTGATGGGCGGAACTGGCTATGATTCGCTGAATGGAGGTAATGGCGATGACATTTTGGATGCGGGTTCTGGCTTCGCAGATTTGGCGGGTGGAAATGGAAATGACACTTATCGTATTGCGGCAGATTTTATGACGGATCGCAGATATATTACTGATGTAAGTGGTATAGATACAATACAGTTTGCTGATGGAATATACAGTGATGAAATTCAGGTTAGAAGACGGGATGAAGGTGTTGAGTTCTACGTTAACCCGACATCACCGAATCCGTTTCGAGTGATTATGTCCAATGTAGTAAACACTGACGGTAGTTTTAATGCGAATGCGATTGAAAGTTTTACGTTCGCCAATGGTGATGTGTGGGGTTTAAATGAACTTCGGCAACATGCAACCATTGGTACTGATAACGGCGCGGGAGATTACCTCTATGGTTTTGATACGGATGATGTGTTCATAGGGGGATTAGGTGATGATAGTATGGAAGGCGAAGCAGGTAACGATACTTACAAATATTTCTTAGGTGATGGTCGGGACGAAATTAGAGAGACGTCAGGAATTGATTGCATTGAATTCGGCGCGGGTATTACTGCTGGCGATCTTTCATTTAGCGTCGGTCATGATGATGGGTTGCAGATTTCGATCAACAGAGGTAAGGGTAACGCTGTAGAGGGCTCAATATGGATTGGTGATTGGTATCGTGATCGTAATACTCTTGCATTGAGTGACAATGGAAAAATCGAATCGTTTGTATTCTCTGATGGTTCAACGATAACTCCTAGCCAAATACAATACGCTCCTATTGAAGGGACAATCTATGACGACAGTATATGGGGTAGTTTTCTCGATGACATCATTTTAGCGGGAAAAGGAAATGATTTTCTCTATGGTGGTGGACAGTATTCGTGGCCACTTCCGGGTGCAGACAATGATACCTATCGTTATTTGTCAGGCGACGGTTCGGATGGAATATCTGATAACTCAGGTAATGACCGGATTGAATTTGGGTCAGGGATTGCCCCCACCGATGTTACCGTCTCGCGTAGCACTGGCTCAAGCGCAACTTCCTTTGGTGAAAATATAATATTGCATTTACGTTCTGGTGAGAATATTACGTTATTCAATATATTTGATATGACGACAGGTGCGGTACAAGCTGCAAATGTTATTGAGCATATTAAGTTTAGTGACGATACCGATTGGGATTTTGCAAAGCTCATGAGCTTCATCCCAAATAATGGCGTGGATATTACTGCTCCATTAACACCAACCGCCACCTTTGATTCCACCGGTAAAATTGTGAGTGGTGTTGCTGAAATAAATAGTACCGTGATTGTAAAAAATTCTGCTGCTACACAAATCGGTACGGCCACAGCAAACGCAACCACTGGAGCTTATACGGTTACTCTCAGTACTGCATTAGTTAATAAAGAAATCGTGAGTGTGACTGCGAAAGATGCCGCAGGAAATATTTCTGTTGCGAAATCTATTGCGGCACCAGATTTAACCGCACCTACGCAACCTACTGCTGCATTCGACACCACTGGAAAAATAATCACTGGTGTTGCGGAAATTAATAGTACAGTTGTTGTAAAAAATTCTGCTAATGCACAAATTGGTACTGCAACGGCGAACGCAACGACGGGTGCTTATACAATTACGCTTGCTACAGCATTAATCAATAATGAAACCATTAATGTTACCGCAAAAGATGCCGCTGGAAATATTTCTGTTGCGAAATCCATTACTGCACCAGACGTAACGGCACCCTCTACACCCACCGCAGCGTTTGATACGACAGGCAAAATTATTACTGGCGTTGCCGAAATCAATAGCACAGTGATTGTAAAAAATGCAGCAGCGACACAAATTGGTACCGCAACTGCCAATGCAACCACGGGCGCGTTTACTGTAACCTTGGCAACTGCGTTAATTAACAAAGAAGTTGTGAGTGTGACTGCAAAAGATGCAGCGGGAAATATTTCTGTTGCAAAATCTATCACTGCACCCTTACTTGATGTCACCCCACCGGCACAACCCACTGCTGCATTTGATACCACGGGTAAAATAATTACTGGCGTTGCCGAAATCAATAGCACGGTCATTGTAAAAAATGCGGCGAGTGTGCAAATCGGCACGGCAACTGCAAACGCAACCACAGGTGCTTACACTGTCACGCTAACGACAGCGTTGATTAATAAAGATGTGGTGAGCGTAACGGCGAAAGATGCGGCAGGAAATATTTCTACTGCAAAATCGATTACGGCACCGGATTTAACCGCACCCGCACAACCCACCGCAGCCTTCGATACCACGGGTAAAATTATTACTGGTGTTGCCGAAGCAGGCAGTACTGTTGTGGTAAAAAATGCCGCGAGCACACAACTCGGCACCGTCGTTGCGAATGCAACCAGCGGTGCTTACAGCATCACGCTAACCACGGCATTGTTAAATAATGAAGTCGTCAACGTAACGGCAAAAGATGTTGCCGGAAATGTATCGGTTGTGAAATCGATTAATGCACCGGATAAAACCGCACCATCACAACCTACCGCTGCGTTTGATGCTACCGGAAAAATAATTACGGGTGTGGCAGAAATCAATAGCACTGTCATTGTAAAAAATGCGGCGGCTACCCAAATTGGCACCGCAACAGCAAATGCCACTACCGGTGCTTATACCGTCACACTCACAACCGCGTTAATTAATAAAAATGTCGTGAGCGTTACCGCGAAAGATGCAGCGGGAAATATTTCTACTGCAAAATCGATTACGGCACCGGATTTAACGGCACCCTCACAACCAACGGCAGCATTTAATACGGCGGGTAAAATTATTACCGGTGTTGCTGAAGCGGGTAGCACCGTCGTTGTTAAAAATGCGGCTAACACGCAACTGGGTACTGTCACTGCAAACGCGACTACCGGTGCTTACAGCATTACTATTGCCACGGCATTATTAAATCACGAGCTGGTAAGCGTTACCGCAAAAGATGTGGCAGGAAATATTTCGGTAGCAAAAACCATTAATGCACCGGATACCACTGCACCCGCAAAACCCACGGCGGCATTCGACACTACCGGCAAAATCATTACCGGTGTTGCCGAAGCCGGCAGTACGGTGATTGTTAAAAATGCCGCAAGCACGCAAATTGGTACCGCAGCTGCAAACGCAACGACCGGCGCTTACAGCATTACGCTCGCTACAGCTCTAGTGAAAAAAGAAGTAGTGAGTGTTACCGCGAAAGATGCCGCGGGAAATATTTCTGCGGCAACCTCGGCGACGGCACCGTTGGTTACGGTAGCACTCTCGCAGGTGAAAACGGTAAAAATATCGGCACCTTCTTCCGCTACGGCGCAGGCAGATGCCTTGATTCAAGCCATGGCTTCATTTGCACCACCCACTGCCGCGCACACCAAAACATTAGTCGGTTATTACGATACTAACCATCCACTGTTGGTGAGCCATGGTTAATAAAATCTTGATGTAGTAAATGTGAACTCGTAGGTTGGGCTGCAAAGCCCAACATTTCGTTCTCGTTAATACCGCCGTGTAATGTACAGCTATGATTTTTTAAATGGCTTATGGTTTGTTGTGTGGAATGGTCATGTTGGGCTTTGCAGCCCAACCTACAGTAGCGGTTTCGTTTGAGGTTTTTATGTCTGCTAATAATACTAAGGGAACTAGTCAGGAAAGTACTGAAATAAGTTCTGAAACAAGTTCCGAAGAAAGCTCTCAACAAAGCTCCGATTCCATCAATACAGAGCCTGTAGATTCAGGCCCTGTTGATTCAGGATTGGTGAGTTTCATTTTATTAGCTCGCTTTCACGGGCTACCAGCGGATACAGATCAGCTGGTGCATGAGTTTCGCCAACCCGGAAAATGTTTCGGCGTGACAGAAATAATGCTCGCCGCAAAAAAATTATCCTTGCACGTTAAAAAAGTATCCACCACCTTACAACGTTTAGATCGCACACCATTACCTGCGATTGCAATGAGTAAAAGCGGCGAATTTTTTGTATTGGCCCAAATCAATTTATCTTCCGAGGCAGATGGCAATACTTTTTTAGTGCATGAACCATCGTCCGCACGGCCTCTGGTATTAAACGAAACTGAATTTTTAGCCTTATGGAGTGGCGAGCTTATTTTATTTGCCTCGCGCGCTTCAGTTTCCAGCTCCCTCGCAAAATTTGATTTCACCTGGTTCATTCCTGCGGTCGTTAAGTATCGTCGTTTGTTGGGTGAGATTTTATTAGTGTCTTTCGCACTAAATTTATTTGCGTTGGTGACGCCGTTATTTTTTCAAGTGGTGATGGATAAAGTATTGGTACATCGCGGTTTAACCACGCTGGATGTTATCGCTGCCGGGTTGTTAGTTGTTTCCATTTTTGAAATTGTCTTATCGGCGTTGCGCACTTATGTGTTTGCGCATACCACCAGCCGCATTGATGTGGAATTGGGTGCGCGTATTTTTCGCCATTTATTGGCATTGCCAATGAGTTATTTTCAAGCGCGACGTGTCGGTGATTCAGTAGCGCGGGTGCGCGAGATCGAAAACATTCGCTCATTCCTAACGGGCAATGCGATTACCTTGGTGATGGATATTTTTTTCTCGGTAGTATTTATTGCTGTAATGTTGTTTTACAGCGGTTGGTTAACATTAATTGTATTGGCGTCCTTACCTTTTTACATTTTAATTTCGGTATTGATTACACCCTTGTTGCGCGCACGTTTAAATGAAAAATTTAATCGCAGCGCCGAGAACCAATCATTTCTGGTAGAAACTATTTCCGGCATAGATACCTTAAAAAGCATGGCAGTAGAACCGCAGATGACGCGTCATTGGGACAACCAACTTGCGCATTATGTTTCCGCCAGTTTTCGCGCCACGACCCTCGCTACCATTGCCCATGAAAGTGTCAATTTAATTAGCAAATTAGTGGTCGTTGGCACGTTGTGGCTAGGTGCGCGCTTAGTGATTGATGGCGATTTAAGCGTGGGCCAACTGATTGCGTTTAATATGCTTGCCGGTCGTGTTGCGCAACCCATCATGCGTTTGGCACAACTCTGGACTGATTTTCAACAAGTCGGTATCTCCATGCAGCGTCTCGGCGATATTTTAAATACACGCACGGAATTAGCCGCAGACAATCGTTCGAGTTTACCGCGCATTCATGGAAGCATTCAATTTGATGATGTGCGCTTTCGTTACAGAGCAGATGGCCAGGAAGTTTTATCCGGCTTAAGTTTAACCATTAATGCCGGTGAAATTGTGGGTATTGTCGGGCGCTCGGGTTCCGGCAAAAGTACCTTAACGCGCTTAGTGCAGCGTTTGTATGTACCTGAGCGTGGCCGGGTGTTGATAGATGGTGTGGATTTGGCGCAAGCGGATACGGTGTCACTGCGTCGCCAAATTGGCGTAGTGCTGCAAGAAAATGTGTTATTTAATCGCAGCATTCGTGAAAATATTGCGCTGGTAGATCCAGGCGCGTCTATCGAACACATTATTGCAGTAGCAAAACTCGCGGGTGCGCATGAATTTATTTTAGAACTGCAAGATGGTTACGACACCATGGTCGGTGAACATGGCTCTACACTTTCTGGTGGACAGCGCCAACGTATTGCGATTGCACGCGCCCTGATGGGCAACCCGCGCATTTTAATTTTTGATGAAGCAACCAGCGCACTGGATTATGAATCCGAGCGAATTATTCACGATAACATGCAGGATATTTGTCGCGACCGCACCGTCATTATTATTGCGCATCGGCTTTCATCGGTGCGCCGTACGGATCGTATTGTGGTGATGGAGCGCGGCCAGATTGTAGAGTCTGGCCACCATGCTGAGTTAGTGGAAAATCGCGGCCATTACGCACGCTTATTAGAATTGCAGGGAGGTTAACGACTATGAGCAGTACTGTTAATAAAAGCATTAGGGCACAAGCCTTTGCCGATTTAATCGCGCGCTATAAAACACTTTTTGCTGAAGCATGGGCACGCAGAAAAGAACTGGATTCTGTGCCACGGCTGCGCCATGAGTATGAATTTTTACCAGCAACACTCGCATTGCAAGAAACACCAGTGCACCCTGCGCCGCAAATTTTTATGCGCTTGATTTTATTATTTGTGGTGTTGTTATTGGTGTGGTCAATATTTGGCAAGTTGGATGTAGTAGCATCCGCTACCGGAAAAATTGTACCCGATAGCCGCAGTAAAATTATTCAGCCAATGGAAACGGCTTCAGTGCTCGCGATTCATGTGATTGATGGTCAGGTAGTAAAAGCTGGCGATACTTTGATTGAGTTGGATGCCACCATTGCTCAAGCGGATAGTGATCGCCTGCGATCTGAATTTCAAGCGTCGGTGTTAGATGCGGCTATGTACAAAGCGCTGCTTGACGCACAAGAAAATGAAGGGCATGTACAAAATACAAAAAATACAAAAACCATTGTATTGGATAGAAAAATATTTACAGCCAATATTTCTACCACAAGTATTGCCACTAAAAACATAGCTACTGTAAACATAGCATCACAAGAGCGCGTTGCTACAGGTCAATTTAATGCTTACCAAACCCGCGCATCGCAATTGGCCGCCGCCATTTTACGCCATGAAGCCGAGCAACGTTCTACGCAAGCAACGGTTGAAAAATATCAACAAACGTTACCGATCATTCAGCAGCGGGAAAAAGATTTTCAAGGCTTGCTCGGAAAAAATTATGTATCACAACATGATTATCTTGAATTAAAAAAATCCTTGATTGAACAAGAGCGCGATTTAGAAGCAGAAACAGAGAAACTTGCAGAAATTTCAGCATCGCGCGTAGAGGCTGAACGTGAAAGCAAACAGTTTTATGCCGAAACACGACGCAGCTGGCTGGATAAACTAAGCGATGCCGAACAAAAAGGTTCATCACTTTCACAAGAGCTCATCAAGGCAGACTCCAGAGGCAGTTTTATGCGCTTAACGGCGCCGGTGGATGGCACGGTGCAGCAGCTTGCCATACACACCGTAGGCGGCGTGGTAACACCCGCACAGCCGTTGATGACCATAGTGCCGAGCAACAGCCCCATCGAAGTGGAAGCTTACCTGTCCAATCAGGATATTGGTTTTGTGCATCAGGGCCAACAAGTGGAAGTCAAAATTGAAACTTTTTCGTTTACCAAATATGGCACAGTGAAAGGCGAAGTCATTGCGGTGTCATCGGATGCGATTAAAGATGAAAAATTAGGTTTAGTATTTTCAGTGCGAGTACGGCTTAATAAAAATACCATTTGGGTGGACGGCAATAATCTCCACCTATCACCCGGCATGGCCGTTACCGTGGAAATTAAAACCATGCAACGCCGCGTGATTGAATATTTCCTTGACCCTTTAATGAAGCACAGTGCAGAGAGTTTGCATGAGCGGTAAAGATGTACCTGATAAAGACGTGACTGGCTGAAAGATAATGAATAATGTAGTATTAATAGGTACTACCTTTTAGCGGATGGTACTACTTTCAACCATAAGCGCTTAACTTTCACAATGAGGACTCACTCTATGGCTACATCAATCAAGCTTGATGATGATTTGAGAGGTCGCATCCAGCATCTTGCCGACATACAACATCGGTCACCACATTGGATTATGCGGGAAGCTATTCGTGACTACGTTCACCGAGAAGAGGCGAGGGAAAGCTTCAAACGAGAGGCTTTAGCGTCTTGGACAACTTATCAAGAAACAGGTAAACACCTAACCAGTCAAGAGGCTCGCGATTGGCTCAACACCTGGGGCACAGACAAAGAAGTTGAGGTACCTGGGTGTCACGAGTAATCATTACCGAAGGTGCAGCTCTGGGATTAGAACGCTGTCGGCTGTTTTTAGCAGAAAAAAATCCACAAGCTGCAATGCGTGCGGGTCAAGCTATAGCGCAACAATTCGGATTTCTGGGAAATACGCCCAATATGGGCAGGCCTCTGGATGACACTCCTGTACTGCGTGAGTTAATTGTTGCATTCGGAGATTCTGGCTATGTTGCCCTGTATCGCTATGAAACAGAAATCGACACAGTATTCATACTCGCTTTTCGACATCAAAAGGAAGCGGGTTACTGATATCAATTGTGTTGTGCCTGAAAAATTAAACGATAGAAAGCACATAACTTAATGTGGTGAGTTTTCGTATACACAAAGCTTATAGGCCTCTTCCAACTTGCAGAAACGATTATATTGCGCGTGGGTTGGCGGTATTATTTTACCGACATAACGCAAGGTTTGTTGTGCCGTTTGCAACGATTGCTCGTGATGCGGATCCAACTTCAACAACTCTACCAATGATTGTAAAAAATTCAAATGTAAGCCAATAAGTTGCGGCAATTCCACCAACGCACTTCTAAATGCATCAACTGCACCGCTGAAATCCTTGGCTTCGTAATAGGCAATACCCCCTTTATTGATTTTTGCCACAAGCGCTTTATTTTTCGCACTGCACGGCTCTTCCAATAAACTATCAATTTTTTGTAATGCTTCTTCATTCCCCGCATATTCTTTTAACAGCTCTGCTGTTACGCGCTCAGCTTCAACCAAATCACCTTGCCCACGGATAGCGTTTACCCATTCTATTTTTGTAGGCAGGGATAACGAGCTATATTTTTTGTAGATCATTTTCTCGATAAAAAACATTGCTTCTTTACTTTTTTTATCATCTCCAGCAGAATTTTGTAACTGCGCTTCCAATAAGCTAGCCACTACTTTGTTATCCGTGGTTTTACCAAAATGCGAAGTCAATTCATCAACAGTAGCTAATGCCTCGCGCAGCATGGGCCTTGCTAAATCTTTATCAATTTTTGCTAAAAGGATAGTAGAGCGCGCAAAATTTTTGTGTACTTCTACATTATTGTGGCAAGAATTCTGCCCCAAAATAACCGCATTACGATAGGCTTCAACAGCAACCAATACATCGTTATTTTTCAAAGCAACGTGACCTAAGGCTTGCTGGCGCAATATCGACAATGGCGATATTTCTAATGCATCTTGTAATGTTTTTTGCTGCAAATGAGAATTGCCAAGCTCACTATAAACGTCAACCAATACATCATAGGCTTTTAGATACATCGGACTAAATTCTATTACATCTTTCAACCATTTTTGTGCGCCTTCAAAATCGCGCTGTGCTTTTTTTACTTTTGCCAAGCCAAGCATCGCCCAATCTAATTGTCGTATCTCCAATATTTCGTTATACAATTCTTCAGCGTCACTATACCGTCCATGCGTTAACAACAAACACCCCAGTAATTTCTGACAATGATTACCGTAACGCTTTCCACCACTAATTTCACGGCGACACAATTCTATGGCAGTATCAATATTTAATTCTTTCAGTGCTTGATAGATAGGCGCCAACATTAAACGCTGCGTTAATAAACGATTCAACCGTTGCTCTAAAATTTGCGCTGTGATTGGCTTGGTCAGGTAATCATCTGGCTCATAATCGAATGCCGCCATAATAATATTTTTATTAGCTTCGGCAGAAATCAATACAAACATGGTATCGATATTACAATTAGGTGTGTGGCGTAATGTTTCTAAAATTTGCTGGCCAGATTTTCCTTGTCCCAATATTTGATCGCATAAAATAATGTCGTACATTTTCGTGGAGCAAAGACGCAATGCAACACGGTCTGAAGCAGCAACGTCAATATTAATGACGCCAAGTGCTAATAGCATATCCGTGAGCATACTTCGAAAGGTATCGAAGTCATCCACAATTAAAACCTGCATTTTTTCATAGCGGACATCAGGCATAAGCAATATTGCTCTTTTTATTCAATAAAGGTTACCCATTGACAGGTAAGTCTGAATACCCGATACAGAGCGATAATCAAACTGCCCAAACATTTAATGAGTTGCTATG